>JAJDZL010000223.1 GCA_022824665.1 Gammaproteobacteria bacterium
GGCCTGCGACGCTGCCGCAGACAGGATAGAAGGCTTTTTTTTGGAATAAAACTGGAATAGAATTGACTTGTAGAACAAATTGAGCAGCAACTGACTTACTGTTGCCGAGAACAAGACTGAACTTCGTTCCGAAGCAGTGAGAATTGTGCACAGTCTGTTGATCACTCATTCCAATACGGAGGTCGCTATGAAATCTATAAGCAAGAATTTAAATCACTTCGCTGGCCGCAAAGTGTCACGCCGCAAGTTTATGCAGGCATCCAGTGCGCTGGGTTTGGCTGGCGCAGCACCGGGATTGTTTCTTGGCAATGCAGCACATGCCGCGACTCCGGCAAGGGGCGGCCATCTGCGCGTTGCTACGGTGCAGGGCTCGTCGACCGATGCACTGGATCCAATTCGGCTGACCAGTGGCCATACCAACTTTATGTTTTCGACGTTTCACAATGCACTGACCGAGATTGCTCCAAACGGGCAGCTGGTGCCATTGCTCGCTGAATCGTACGAAACCGGTGCCGATCCGTCTGAGTGGATTTTCAAACTGCGTCAGGATGTAACGTTTCACAACGGCAAGACTGTCACTTCTGATGATGTGGTTACGTCTCTCAGCAGACACCGCGGCGAAGAGTCCGCTTCGTCCATGAAATCCTTCATGGAGGAAGTTGAATCAATCACCGCAGACGGTGATCGGGTCGTCAAGTTTAAATTGAAGAGCCCAAGCGTTGACTTCCCGGTGATATTAAGTGCCAGCGTGTTGTCAATTCTGCCGACCAAGGACGGCGAGATTGCCGCGTTTGATGCTGGCGCCGGTGCGTATATGCTGGATGCTTTCGAACCGGGTCAGTACTCAAGATATGTGCGCAATCCGAACGATTTCAGGTCTGATCGCGGCTTTGCAGATACTGCGGAAATCCTTACGATTGCAGATTCCACGGCCCGCCAGAACGCGCTGGTTACCGACGCGGTTGATGTGATTGGTGATGTTGATGCCACGACTGCGGATTTGCTGGCCAGAAATGGCGACATTGGAATTTTGGATATTACCAGTACCCAGCACTACACGTTTCCCATGCGTACCGACCTTGCCCCATTTGATAACAATGATGTGAGAATGGCGCTGAAATTATCGATCAACCGGGAAGATGTACTCGATACGATCCTCAGTGGCTACGGTTCTTTGGGGAATGACCATCCAATATCACCTGCGAACCGTTACTACAATCACGAGCTTGAGCAGCGGGTATATGACCCCGAAAAAGCCAAGTGGCATCTCAAACAGGCAGGAATGAGTAATCTGAAAGTGGAATTGAGCGCTTCTGACAGTCTGTATGCAGGCTGCGTTGATACCGTGGTTCTGTTCAGTGAGCACGCCAAGGCATCGGGCATTGAACTGGTTCCGAAGCAGGTTCCGGACGATGGCTACTGGTCTGATGTATGGCTCAAACACCCGTGGTGCGCAAGCTACTGGAGCGGTCGCCCGACTGAAGACTGGATGTTCACCCAGGGTTATTCGGCTGAATCCAATTGGAATGAAAGCTACTGGCGCAACGAGCAGTTCAACCAGCTTTTAGTTGCTGCCAGGGCGGAATTGGATGATGACAAGCGTCGTCAAATGTATTGGGAAATGCAGGCGATTACCCGCGATGACTGTGGATCGGTTATCCACGCGTTCGCGAACCACATCTCGGCTCATTCCAAAAAAGTGGGCGTGCCTGAGCAGGTTGCCGGCAACTGGGAGTTTGACGGCTACAAAATGATCGAACGGTGGTGGCTTGCGGGCTAGCAACGGCTGAGCGCTTGTTTGCTACTGCAAAATGCGTGCCGATTACCCGATTCCGGAAGACCGAAATTCGGGTGCTTTCGAGTTGACTGTGATTATGGTAAATTACCGGCTGCAAGTTTGTCTTGCGCCGGTAATTTATTGTCTGCGCACTAAGGTGAATTAATTTAGAATAACTCGGATTGGAACTTAGTTGCATGACTGATCAGTCGATATTCAGACTCAGGATTGAAACGATATGCTGAGCAAAAGAAATTGACGATAGTGAATATGCAAAATTGAATTTGAATAGGAGGAGTAATGAACAATTCAAATAATCGTATTTTTGATCTAGCAAATTCCAGGCTTTCAAGACGCAAGTTTCTGCAGGCATCGGGTGCGCTTGGTGTGGCCGGTGCTGCGCCTGGTCTTTTTGTTGGTTCAGCTGCACAGGCGGCTGCCCCGTCCATGGGCGGCCATCTTCGAATTGCGATGGTCCACGGATCATCAACCGATTCGCTAGACCCGATTCGTTTAATCAGTTCACACACCACAAAGCTGTTTTACTCGGTCCACAGTACACTGACAGAGATTGCGGCTGACGGTCAGTTGATGCCATTGCTTGCTGAATCTTATGAAACGGGTGCGGATCCATCTGAGTGGATTTTTAAACTCCATTCCGGTGTGACGTTTCACAATGGCAAGAGTTTGACTGCCGATGACGTTATCGCATCGCTCAACCGCCACCGCGGTGAGGATTCGGCGTCTTCCATGAAGTCAATTATCGAAGGCATCGAGTCAATCACAAAAGATGGAGATCTGGTCGTCAAGTTCAAACTGAGCACGCCCAGTGTCGATTTTCCGGTCGTTCTAAGTGATGCGGTGCTGTCGATATTGCCATCTACCGACGGAAAAATTGAAACGTTCGATGTTGGCTGTGGACCTTATATGCTGGAAGCTTTTGAACCAGGCCAATACTCGCATTACCGGCGAAATCCGAATTCGTATCTCTCGGACCGGGCGTATGTGGAGACTGCGGAGTTGTTGACAATCGCTGATTCGACTGCGCGCCAGAACGCCCTGGTTACCGGTGTTGTCGATGTAATCAGTGATGTTGATGCGAGTACCGCAGGGTTACTTGGCCGCAATGACAACGTTGAAATTCTGAACGTTACCAGCACGCAACACTTTACGTTTCCCATGCGTACCGACCTGCCACCGTTTGACAACAATGACGTACGAATGGCACTCAAACTGTCAATCGATCGGGATGTGGTGCTCGACACAATTCTGAGCGGTTACGGGAGCCTGGGGAATGACCACCCCATTTCACCTGCCAACCGCTTTTTCAACACGGAGCTTGAACAGCGTGTCTATGATCCGGAGAAAGCCAAATGGCATCTCAAGCAGGCCGGAATGAGCAACCTCAAGGTTGAGTTGAGTGCGTCAGACAGTCTTTATGAAGGCTGCGTAGATACCGTGGTGCTGTTCAGCGAGCATGCCAAAGCTTCGGGTATTGAGCTGGTGCCGAAGCAGGTTCCAGACGATGGTTACTGGTCCGATGTCTGGCTCAAACATCCATGGTGCGCAAGCTACTGGAGCGGCCGACCGACCGAAGACTGGATGTTTACCCAGGGCTATTCGGCCGAGTCGAACTGGAACGAAAGTTATTGGAAAAATGATCGCTTCAATGAGCTGCTGTTGGCTGCCAGGGCCGAGTTGGATGATGACAAGCGTCGTCAAATGTATTGGGAAATGCAGGCGATCACCCGCGATGACTGCGGTTCTGTTATCCATGCCTTTGGAGACCATATCATGGCGCACTCGCATAACGTCGTCGTCCCAGATCAGGTGGCAGGCAACTGGGACCTTGACGGGTTCAAGTTGATGCAGCGCTGGTGGATGAAAGCTTAGATTAGCGTTAGGGTATAGTTTGACATTCTCGTAGAGTCCGGCAATTTTTTTTGATTTGCCGGACTTGCGAGTTGATTCTGTCAATTCTCCAATGGCCAACTCTGAGCCGAACCGGTCAACTTCACGACGCAAGAAGGTTCAACGGCAGATTGAATCGCGCCAGCAAAGTACCAAGCTGACTCAGGGACTGTCGCTTGAACTGGTCGATTCAACTGCGGCAGAACAAATTCATGATGCGGTCAAGAAAATCCTTTGGACCGTCGGTGTCATTGTTGAACACACCGCGACGCGCCGCGAGCTAATCAAAAACCATCAATGTGTTGAGGACGGGGAGTATATACGCCTGACTCCCGACCTGGTTGAACGGGCACTTGCTACGGTGCCGGGAAAAATCCTGCTCTACGACGCGGCGGGTGATTTGCAAGTTGACACATCCAGCAAGGTTTCCAGCTACTGTCCCGGCCACAACTGTGTACGAATTCTTGATTTTCGAACAGGTGAGCTGCGCCCTTGCCGACTGGAGGACATTCGCGAAACAGCCAGATTGTGTGAGCAGCTTCCCAACATCGATATGGTCTGTTCGCTCGGTTATCCGAGTGAAGTCCCGCCTGAGGATGAAGTTGTCGAAACGACCCGGGCAATGTATGAAAACTGCACCAAACCCGCGGCACTGCTGGCGCATGATGATGAGATCCAAAAGCGGATGATGACGGTTATTGCTGACCGGGTTGGCGGGTGGAATCGACTTGCGGACAAGCCGGTTTCCATTGAATTGATGGGCCCGATTTCGCCGCTTCGGCTGCCCGATGAGCTGTGTGCACGACTGATTAACTGCGCCAGGTGGCGAGTACCGGTGGTTTGCTATCCGGCCACCTTTCCTGGCATGTCCTGCCCGATTTCGATTGCCGGTGCGATTGCGCAATCCTCTGCTGAGGCGATTGCTGGAATCGTCATTCACCAACTGACCGAGCCGGGGGCGCCGGTTTTAAGCGGTTCAGCGGTCTTACCCATGGATTTGCGGCAGGCAAATCTTGCCTATGGTTCTCCCGAATACATGCTTTCAGGTCTCGGCGCAGGCGAATACTTTCGACACATTGGCGTGCCTTCATGGGTCGGGGCCGGCTGCACGGATTCGCACCAGTTTGATGCGCAGGCAGCCGCGGAAGCTGGTGCTAATTTAGCGGTCGCAGCGATGGCCAAGACCTCGTTTGTTCATAATCTGGGCTTTTTGTCTGGCGGGCGTACCGGATCACTGGAAATGCTGATGCTGTGTGATGAGATGGTTGGCTGGACTTCAAAAATGGCAAACGGATTAACGGTCGATGCTGAAAGCCTGGCAGTTGAGGTGATTGAAAGAGCGGCACCCGGTAATGAATTTTTGACCGATTTGCATACTCAGGACAGGTATCTTACAGAGAACTGGTATCCTAATCTTTGCGAACGATCGGATGCTGAAGCGTGGCTTGAGACCGGTGGCGCAGATATGCAGGAAAGAATCCGTCAACGCTTGAGAGATCTGCTCGGTTAGTGGCCGGGTGAATCGGGTTAGCGGTATCAGCACGGGCGACAATTGCTTGATTGACTAAAGTTCAATGACTTACATACTGAAAATGCTGCTGCAGCGCATATTGCTGGGCTTGCTCACACTGTTTGCCATTACACTCATCATTTTTCTGGGTGTTTCGATGTTGCCCGGTGACGCGGCCGAAGCCATTCTTGGCCAGGCTGCCACGCCTGAAACAGTTGCAGCACTGCGTAAACAGCTGGGACTCGACTTACCCGCGCACACGCGCTACCTAACCTGGCTCGGTAATATATTGCAGGGCGATTTTGGGGTTTCGATCGGCAATGGCCGAGAAATCAACGAAGTGCTCGGCACACGACTCTACAACACAATTTTTCTGGCCGCTTTTGCAGCCTGCATTGCGGTACCGCTCGCGGTGATTCTGGGTATTCTTGCCGCGCTTTACAGAAACAGCTTCTACGACCGAAGCGTCAATATTGTCACCCTGTCCTCGATTTCGACACCTGAGTTTTTTGTAGCCTATATTCTTTTGCTGCTGGTTTCGGTAAAGGCCGGCTGGTTGCCGAGTCTGTCCAACGTCAGGGTGGATACAACCTTTGCCGAGCACCTGGAAAAAACCCTGTTGCCGGCATTGGTGCTCACGCTGGTTTCGATGGCACACATGATGCGCATGACCCGCGCGGCGCTGATTAATCTTCTGTCGAATGCCTACATTGAGATGGCCACACTGAAAGGATTGAAGCGGTTTCGCGTCATCATCCATCATGCGCTGCCCAACGCCTGGGCACCGATTGTCAATGTGATCGTACTGAATCTCGCCTATCTTATTGTTGGCGTGATTGTCGTTGAAGTCGTTTTTGTTTATCCCGGCCTTGGGCAGTATCTGGTTGATGCCGTGCAGCGCCGTGATATGCCGGTAGTGCAGGCATGCTGCCTGATATTTGCTGCGACCTATGTGCTCCTGAATCTGATTGCAGACGTACTGTCTATTTTGACAAATCCTCGATTACTGCATCCAAAGTAAGTGATTTGAGATTGATTACTGCAGACAAAATATCGCTATCCGCTGACAGACTGAGCCGCGCATATCAGTTACTGACTGAGGCGCCGCTTAGTGCAAAATTCGGCATTATTGTCATTGCCGTTTATATCTTCGTTGCTTTGTTTGCGCCCTGGGTCGCTCCCTTTGGTGAATCCGAGATTGTAGGCAGAAAGTTTCAGCCCTGGGATGATCAGTTCTTTCTTGGCACTGACCATCTGGGCCGCGATATGCTGACCCGTATTGTGTTCGGTGCACGCAACACTGTTGGCATCGCACTTTTGACGACAATTCTTGCTTTTGTGCTAGGTGGCGTACTGGGTATATTGGCAGCTGTTGTCGGCGGTTGGGTTGATCAGCTGCTGAGCCGTATCGTTGATGTGTTCATGGCGATTCCGGCATTGATCTTCGCGATGCTGCTGCTGTCCATATTCGGCACTTCAATCGTCAATCTGATCGTAATCATGAGTGTGATTGACGCGACACGAATTTTTCGAATTGCGAGAGCCGTAAGCATGAATGTTGTCGTGATGGACTATATCGAAGCGGCGCGCGTGCGCGGCGAAAAGCTGCCGTGGATCATCGTTCAGGAAATATTGCCCAACATTTCCGCGCCGCTGGCAGCGGAATTCGGCTTGCGATTCTGTTTCGTGTTCCTCACCATCAGCGCTTTGAGCTTCCTCGGGCTGGGCATTCAGCCGCCGATTGCTGACTGGGGCTCGATGGTGCGCCAGACCGCAGTGCTGATTACTTTTGATGACTATACGCCGCTGATTCCTGCGGCTGCCATTGCCTTGCTGACTGTCGCGGTCAATTTTGTGATTGACTGGTTCTTACACAAGACATCGGGACTTAAAGATGAACACTGATCACGGGCAATACCTGCTGGAGATGAACGACCTTCATATTGAAGGATTCAGTGATGGGCAGTGGCACGAGATTGTCAAGGGCTTCAATCTTGAATTAAAGCGCGGCGAGGTATTGGGACTGATCGGTGAGTCTGGCGCCGGGAAATCGACCATCGGCATCGCCGCGATGGGGTTTTGTAAAGCCGGTTGCCGGATCAAGGCCGGTCGTATTCGATTTGACGGCATTGAGCTCACCGATGCGAGCGAAGAAACAAAGCGAAAGTTGCGCGGCTCTCGTATTGCTTATGTTGCGCAAAGCGCCGCGGCCGCGTTCAATCCAGCGCACAAGTTAATCGATCAATTCAGCGAGAGTGTCATTCAGCACGGTGTCGGCACCCGTGAGGAAGCATACGCGGACGCCAGGGATCTGTACGCGAAAATCAAAATGCCTGAGCCGGATACGATTGGCTTTCGTTATCCACACCAGGTTTCCGGCGGGCAGTTGCAGCGGGCGATGACCGCGATGGCTTTATCGTGCCGTCCTGATCTGATTATTTTCGATGAGCCTACCACGGCGCTGGATGTTACGACTCAGATTGAAGTTTTGGCCACAATTCGAGATATTGTCGATTACTTTAATACGTCGGCAATCTACATCTCGCATGACCTGGCCGTGGTTGCGCAAATGGCTGACAAAATTGTCGTATTGCGCTACGGTGAGCTCATTGAGGAAGCCGAAACACGCCAGATGCTCGCTGATCCGAAAGAAAACTACACCAAATCGCTTTGGGCGGTGCGTACCTTTAAAAAGCTTTCGGTACCGCGAAGTACCCATTCTGAGCCGGTGCTGCGCGTCAATGACATCACGGCGAGGTATCCAAAGGCGACACAGCCGGTGTTAATTGATGTCAATTTTGAAATTCATCGCGGCGAGACCGTGGCGATCGTCGGAGAATCAGGCAGTGGAAAGAGCACAGCTGCACGGGTTATCACAGGACTTTTGTCGCCACAAGAGGGTAGTGTCGAATTCGAAGGTCAAACACTGCCTTCTGATTGTGGCAACCGCTCGCTCGAACAGCTCAAAAAAATCCAGATGATTTATCAGATGCCGGATACTGCGGTTAATCCGCGCCACAGAATTCGCAAAATTGTTGGCCGACCACTCAGCTTTTACCTGGGACTGGAAGGCAGTGAGAAACAGCAGCGACTCAATGAACTGATGGAGATGATCGAGATGGATCCGAAGCAGTTTCTTGACCGCTATCCGGGAGAGTTGTCAGGTGGACAGAAACAGCGGATTTGTATTGCCCGGGCACTGGCAGCGGACCCGGGTTTTATCATTTGCGATGAAATTACCTCGGCACTGGATCAGTTGGTCGCGGAAGGCATCCTCAGACTGCTTGACCGACTGCAGCAGGAGCTTGGTCTGGCATACATGTTCATCACGCATGATTTAGCCACCGTTCGCGCAATCGCGGATCGGGTTATTGTGATGCTGGACGGGCGCATCGTGGAGCAGGGACCGAAGTTAGAGGTCCTCACGCCGCCTCATCACGAATATACAGAGCTCCTGTTATCCTCGGTTCCTGAAATGAATCCCGACTGGATGGACAACATCATGGCTCAGCGGGCCAGTCAAAAGGGCATACAAGCTGCCGGTAACTGACGGTCGGGGATGGTCGGCTGACAGCCTAAATCAGTACATACCGATCGACTCATTGCCAAGGTTGATGCCCAACGCGTTGATGAACCGCACCCAGTAGGCAAAGTTTGCGGAGGTTTGCACAGCCTCCAGAATTTCTGTGTCGCTAACCCCTGCCTGTCGAAGTGTTTCGAGGTCTTCGAATACCATGTGTTCGGGTGTGCGCGAAAGTTTATTGCAGTATTTCAGCAGCGCGGCGTGTTTCGGGTTGAAGAGCTCCGTGCTATCGAATTGCTCGTCGCGGAGCGCCTGGATCATTTTGTCTCCTAGCTGTTCATCACCGAGCAGTGCCTTGAAATTCGCGCCGTGATGGGTAAACGCGTAATTGCAATCGGCAATGATTGCGCACTGGGTTGCCAGCAATTCCAAGAACCAGGGCTCTGAATGATTTGCGTCGTTGTGCAAAATGTCCCGGTAAAGCCGGTCAGCAGCCATAAGCGGTTTTGGCTGCAGAGAAAACGCCCGGTAAAGGTTGTGAATCTTGTTGTAGGAGGCGCCGAGTTCCTGGTACATTTTTCGCAACTCGGTATCCGCTTCGTCGGGATCGATCGTGTCAATCCAACATGGTGGCTGGGTGTTATTCATTGACGATGCCTCGCGTTCAAAATGTCATTTTTTAGTAGCCAGCAACTCGCAGCGAAGCGGCACTATGTTCAGGTAACTGAACTTTCGATAATACTACACCCCGGGAATTGGTATTGCTAAAATAAGAATCGACCGTTGACGATATTGTGCATCGATCTCAAAAACATTGGCTTTACTTTTGTACAACTTTTGGGGCTGTCGAGATGAATTATCAAAATATCAGTGTTACACGCCGTTCTCCCCATTTAGGTGCTTTTATAGAGGGTGTAGATCTAAGTGCTCAGCTACCGGGGGAGACCATTCAGGAAATCAGGAATGCACTGCTGGAATTTGGCGTGCTGTTCTTTCGCAATCAGGACTTGAGCGAGACCGAGCACATTCACCTAGGAGAGCAGTTTGGTACGCTCGACGAGCCGCATCCCGTTTTTGATTGCAATCAGGACGATCCGCGTCTTACCATCATCGAATCCAAGGGTCGAGCCGGTGATGCCGAGCACTACTGGCATTCGGATGTCACTTATCAGGTGGCACCGTCGCTCGGTTCAATTCTGCTGGCAAGAAAAATTCCGGAATCCGGCGGTGATACGCTGTTTGCCAGTATGTATGCGGCTTATGACACATTGTCTGAACCGATCAAGAAAATGCTCGAGTCACTGACTGCCCAGCATTCGATTGAAAGGGGTTGGGGTACCGCTTTGAGAATGCGGCCAAATGGTGAGAAGGAAGTTCAGAAACTAAAAGAAGCGTTTCCGTTGCAAACCCATCCGGTGCTGAGAACCCATCCTGAAACGGGACGCACCGCGCTCTACGTTAATGAATATTACACTTCGCGAATCAATGAGCTGTCGGAGTCGGAAAGTGAGGGACTGTTAAGAATTCTGTTTCATCATTCCCAGTTACCGGATTTCCAGATTCGGCATCACTGGCAGGTTGGAGATGTTGCATTCTGGGACAATCGCTGTACCCAGCATTACGCATCCCACGATTATGGCGCAGAACACAGACTCATGAATCGGGTGACGATCGTGGGTGATCAGCCATACTTCAAACATTGATTTTGCCGCGGCAAAAACTCTGGTTGACCTGATTGCTCTGCCATATGGCTGAGTCGTCGCAACCGATGCGCGGGTTCAGATTCAATTAGGCCGCGCGTAAAAATTGCGTCATGACTTCAATAGTAGTGGTCATTTCATCGTCGGTGCCGACAGTAAAACGCAATTTGTCAGAAAAGTCGCGCAGTGCGAACTGCCGTGGAATGATGCCGTTTGAATTCATATGCAGATTGGTTTCCTCAGCACTTCGACCGCACTCGGGCGGGAACCCAACCAGTACAAAATTGGTCTGACTTGGATAGGTTTTAAGGCCAAGATTTGAGAACTCTCGGGTCACGGTTGCAATCCAACGCTGGTTATGATCAAGCACCATTTTGGTATGTTCGGTATCTTCAATACTGGCGATACCTGCAGCATTTGCGACCGTGTTGACCGGAAATGAAGGGCCGATTTTAGTCAGCAGTTCGACGACCCACTTTGGGCCGTAGCACCACCCCAGCCGCAGCCCGGCCATACCGTGCACTTTCGAAAATGTTCGGGTAACGATGACGTTTTCGAATTCATGAACCAGCTGAGTTGCCGACTCGTAATCACTGACCAGGGCATACTCTTCATAAGCCGCGTCAATGATGAGCAGTACGTTGTCAGGAAGCGCGCGGTGCAGCCGGCGTACTTCCGCGCCCGACAAATAGGTCCCTGAGGGGTTGTCAGGATTGGCCAGCAACACAACGCGTGTTAATTCATTAATTTTGCTGACGATGAGATCAACGTTGTAATGCATGTCGACATCGTCTGCGGCAATCGGCGTTGCACCCGCGAGCTTCGCATAAATCGGAAACTGCATGTATGCGTTTTTGCTGTGAACGAGCGCTTCGCCGGGACCGGCGAAGGTATTGACGAGTCTTTGCAGCAGCTCATCAGAACCCGGTCCGAATGCCATTCGGGCAGGATCGAGCTGATAGCGCTCGCCAATGACAGACGCAAGTCGCTCTGTATCGACTTCCGGATACAGGTGGCTTTGCTGCAATGATTGCAAACTCGCTTCAAGCGCCCTTGGGCTCATGCCAAGCGCTGATTCATTGGAGGAGAGTTTGATCGGTTTTTCAAACCCCTTAAGTTTCGATATGCCGACCATGTAATAGTCGATTGATTGCAGTACAGGTTTTGGCAATATAGGCATTTTCTTTAGTTTCAGTTGCGTGATGCTTCCAGCCGTTTGGATTTAATTTTAAAGCGGTTCGTACGGCGCGACGTTTAATGTCGCTGCTATCTTTGGTGGTTGACGCGACCAGATGTGCGCCCAATCAAGTGAATGAATTTTGTGGGAAGATTTTCATGGATTTTACTACAGCCGTCAATATGGCATTTTAGGATGGTCCTCGCAATTCGAACGATTGAAACCGCGGCTTTTTTGTCAGGAATTTGGTTTCGGCTGAATAAAGCTTTTTGTCTGAAAGATTCTATTGATTTGAACGGTTTATAAAGGGTGTGTGCATGTCGGCGACTTCGGGGTCGATTTGCGTTATATTTTGAAGCGAAGAAATATGAAATGTTCGAGAGTTCGAGGCGCAGTCAATTCATCCGCGTACGAGAATTCTCGAGCGTGATTCCAGCCTGTTCGTTTTGTGTTGCTTGAGGTGCATATGACAAAAACCTGTGGTGAAGCACTCGTTGATCTGTTAACCAAATACGAAGTCTCGGTTGTATTTGGAATTCCAGGAGAGCATACACTCGAGTTATATCGGGGCATCAGCACCAGCAATATTCGCGCTGTGACACCGCGCAATGAGCAAGGTGCCAGTTTCATGGCGGACGGATACGCCAGAGTGACGGGTAAACCAGGGGTGTGCACGATCATCACCGGACCTGGAGTTACCAACGCTTCGACAGGAATTGGGCAGGCCTATGCCGATTCAGTTCCCATGCTGGTTATCTCGAGCGCCAATGACAGCCGCTCATTGGGCAAGGGCTGGGGAAGGCTGCACGAAACGACAGATTTATGCGCAATCACCAGGCCAATGACCGCATTCAGTGCGATGGTACACCACCCGGATGAGTTGCCGGAACTGATTGCACGCGCATTTACAATCTTCAGTTCCGAGCGGCCTCGGCCGGTGCACATTGCAATACCAATTGATGTTCTGGAGATGCCGGTCGACGCTGAATGGCAGGTGTGTGCGCCATCATTCAAGCCGTTGCCGGACAATCATTCCATCCAATTGGCAGTCGACTTACTTGGCACTGCTGAAAGGCCAATTGTCTTGGTGGGCGGTGGCGCGCAGCACGCCTCGGGTGAGGTTACCATGCTTGCTGAGTTGCTGAACGCCGGGGTGATCGCGTCCAATGCAGGAAAGGGTATTGTTGCGGATTCCAATCCATTGAGTCTGGGTGGCGGCATTATCAGCCCCGCCGTGCAGCGCTATCTTGGTGAGGCCGATGTAGTCCTGGCGATCGGCACTGAAATCGGCGAGTCTGACAGTTTTATTTACGACTTGCCGGTGAATGGAAAGGTGATTCGGGTCGACATTGATTCAGCTCGTTTCAACGATGCCTTTCCGGCTGCCGTCGCGGTACACGGGGATTCCAAAACAGCGTGCGAGATGATGATTGCCGAGTGGCAGACCAAAGGTTTTAGGTGCACTACCCGGGATGTCGCAGCAGAGCTTAAGCAGGTTCTAAAGCAGCAGGCGGTTGAACTTACCCCGGTAGAACGTCAGCACAAGGCTCTGCTTGACACGCTAAGAACGGTACTGTCCGACGATACAGTCATCATGGGTGACATTGCTCAGGTGGTGTATACCGCAACCGCGTTGTGGAAAACTGAATTGCCCTGCACCTGGTTTTATCCGGCCGGTTTCGGGACACTGGGCTGTGCGGTACCCGGCGCGATCGGTGTAAAAATTGCGAAGGCGGAAACACCCGTCGTAGCGCTGGTCGGAGATGGCGGCCTTATGTTTACGGTCAATGAAGTTGCCACCGCAGTTGAAGAACGATTGAGCATCCCCATCATCGTCTGGCATAACAACAGCTTTGCGATGATTCGAGATGGTATGGTTAAACGGGGCATCCCGCAGATTGGCGTCAACCCGGAGGCACCGGACTTCGTTAAATTGGCCGAGGCTTTTGGTTGCCCTGGAATCGAGGTTTGCGATCAGGAATCTTTTATCGATGCAATTGCTGAGGCGTTCAATTATCCCGGCCCATCGATTATTGTCGTAATGGAAGATTCTGAATGGCTGCGGCGCGATGCTGCTGGTTGATTCGACCGGCTTCACGTCGCTCGAATTTCCAGAATTTTCAAACAGCGAATAGCTGCTGAGCGCAGTTGATCTGCAGTTGAATTGCACCGTTGGTCGGTTTGTTGCCAGCGGGTCAAAATTCGCGTTATGTTCAAGACTCGAAATTGGCCCTGGCGCGGGGTTCAAAGCGTCAATTCGAAAGTTTGTCCGAATTGCAGCAGTAGTGTTCGAGACGACAGGCACACGACGCGTTAATTTCCATGTCGGCTCTTGCTGTTGCAAGGTTTAACCGGGCGCGATACAGCTTTGCCATTTGCACGTCACCCTGGCGTTCCAGGCACTCGACCAGTCCATGCAAGCTCCACGGATTGTCAATGTGTTGCGATGTGCTGACCAAAGTGTCGGAGATCCCCAGATCATCCATATAAACTTGCTTGGCTTCATCAATTCGGTTCTGCTCAAGCAATAATGCCCCCAAGGCATGTCGGGCGGGCTGCATCCATCCCCAGGGTTCGTCATACTTGAGATTGTCATCCAGGTAGACAGCTTTATTCAAGTGATCAAAAGCTGCATCAAAGTTCTCCTGTCGATATTCAAGTTCTCCCTCCAGCATCCGCTCTGCAATTCTCAAAACATCCTGACAGGAATTGTTAAACAGATAACGTGACTCGGGAACCTTTGCAACGGCGTGGTTGAACTTAAGCTGGACAGCCAGTGCGGCGTCGATTTCACCTCGTACCGCATGCGCGATTGCTTTCGCATAGTACCACACAGCCGTTGTCATGGCGTAAAGATCGGGGTCCTGAGGCAGTGGGTGCTCAATAATTTCCTGCCAGCGCCCGAAACGAATAAAAACATGGGCCTTGACGGCAATGTAGCCCTCCATCCAGTCTGCCATGGCGGGATTTTCAATTTTTAACAGCGCTTCAGGTGTGGTTTCGATCAATTCGTCTGAGGCTGAAAGCGCACTTTCAAATTGTCCCAGAAACATTGCCGCATATATTTTCAGGTGCAGGTTGTGGATTCGGGACAGGGTCTGATCATTCATTTTTCCTTCGTTCATGACATAGATTCGGTCAGCTGCGATTGCCCTGTCGTTGGCAATGATGGCCTCGTAGTAGTGGCCGCATCGAACGTCAATGTGTGAAGGCATGTGACACAGGTGCCCTGAGCCTGGAACCAGCTGGCGCAGTTTGTCGGCCGCGCGCAGCGCCTTTTCCGGAAAAGGCGACATTTCCATTACATGGATATACAGGTGCAGCAGACCCGGGTGTGGCACGGTTTGCTGGCGTTCATTTCGTCCGAGCGCGACTTCCAGCACGTCAATCGCTTCGAGTGTTGACGCGCCTTTTGCAGGTTCGCCCGTACGCAAGTTCCACAGCGCCCATGGTGTCCGGGTCATCAGTGCTTCGGCAAACAGGGTGCAAATGTCATAGTTTTCCGGATAAGCCTCGTAGACTGCGCGCATCTGGTCTGCATATTCGTCATTCCAGCGATCATATTGCGCAGGATCAACCTTGACAGGTGACTGGTAGCGCGCCAGCAATGCATCAATCAACATCGCCTCGCGCGCTGATGCGTAGGTTATTTTGGACTTTGCCTGGCGGGAGTAGCGGTAGCACCGCTCGAGCTTTTCTCCAAGCTCGTCTGTTTGCATTCGCGTCCAGGGCTTGTTGTAATAAAGACCTGATGAATATGCGAGTCCCCAGTAAGCCATCGCATAATCCTGATCCAGGTCGGCGGCTTGCTCGAAACATCGATATGCGAGCTCAAGATCAAATCCGTAGAGCCAAATCAGACCTCGTTTAAACAGTGTCTCGGCCTGAGTGCTATTGCTGTTTATCGAGTCGAAATGTGCACCAAGATCGTAGCGATAGTTCATTTGTCGGGCACCTCAAATTACTGCGTCAGTCGGAGGTCGTTTGAAAGCGTTCATTTTTCTTGACTTAACATACTGACAGACTGCCAGCGACATTGACGACATTCAAACAATCACGGCAACTGTATCGGCAGTCAGGATTTTATGACAGAAAACGATTGCTGTATGGTACGTTAAATTCCCAAACCAGGCAAGAGAAAGCTTTGAGAACGTGGAGGTAGTGGTCCAACCCAATTGACCTGAATAGCGTGCAATTCATATTGAACTTTGCGTAATACATGAAAATTCAGTCGTCAGGCCAGATGTGGAGAATGTATAAACTCGTCCGTAACCGTGTGTATTTCGTCAGACTCACCATTCGAAGTATTTACTTTACTGTAAGCTAAAACCATTCATGAAAGACACTGCTCAGGTTGTTGTGATAGGCGGTGGGGTCGTCGGCTGTTCGGTTGCCTACCACCTGGCGAAGAACGGTTGGACCGACGTTGCGCTGCTCGAGCGCCAGGAGTTGACTTCGGGTTCCAGCTGGCATGCTGCTGGAGGACTGTTTACCTTGACTCGGCCGAGTTCGGTCGCCTGGATACATAAATACACGTTCGATATATACCGTCATCTCGAACAGGAAAGTGGCCAGTCCTGCGGGTTTCATTTGACCGGCGGCCTGAATTTATGCCGCACAGCGGATGAAGTCGACAGCAATCTGATTGTACAAAGTGCCGGTCGAAGGCTGGGTATTGAGAGCCATATGCTGTCGCCGCTCGAAGCCTGCCAAAAGGCCCCGGTACTTGAGCCTGACGGTATGATCTGTGCACTTTGGGAGGAAGAAGGCGGTCACGTTGACCCGGCCTCAGCAACCCAGGCCTTTGCAAGTGCGGCGCGGCAAATGGGCGTTCAAATTTACCGCTATACACCAGTAATTCAGACCCTTCAGCTGGATGACGGTACATGGCAGATTGGTACCGAAAACGGTACCATAAAGGCCGAGTCTGTTGTCAATGCAGCCGGACTTTGGGGTCGGGAGGTGGCTGCGCTTGCGGGCATTGAATTACCCCTTTTGCCGGTGGAACATCATTACCTGGTAACGGAAAACATACCTTGCATTGAGCAGCTGGATTTTGAGTTACCCCAGATAAACGACAACGAAATTGGCTGTTATGCGCGTCAGGAAGGCCAGGGACTGCTGTTTGGTGCTTACGAAAATACTTGCACCCACTGGGCAGTCGATGGCACGCCCTTGAGTTTTGGGCACGAACTTTTGCCTGACGACCTGTCCCGCATGGAGTGGAATTTCCAAAAAGCGGCCGAACTCATGCCATGCCTGGCAAAAGCCGGCATCAAGCGCGTGATCAATGGACCGATGATTTTCTCACCGGACCTCGGGCCGTTGCTCGGACCGCACCCTGACCTCAAAAACTATTATTGCGCCAATGGCGTGATGACGGGCTTCAATCAAGGTGCTGGTATTGGTAAAGCGCTCGCCGAATGGATTATTCAGGGGGAGCCTGAATTTGATATTTCCTGCTGGGATGTTGCGCGATTCGGCAGTTGGGCATCGAAGGCCTATACCCGCGAGACCACACGATTCTTTTATGAAAATCGGTCCGAGAAGATTTATCCGTACCAGGAATTCGAAGCAGGCCGTCCGGTGCACAAACCGCCTGTCTATGATCAGCTGAAAGCTGCCGGAGGCGTTTTTGGAGCCTCTTTTGGGCTCGAACACGTTAACTGGTTTGCAACGGATGGTGCACACGCGTACGACTCCTCGACATTTCGCCAACCCAACTGGTGGCAGCCGGTCATTGAAGAGGGAAAGCGGGTGCGAAATGAAGTCGGACTGATGGAGTACTCCGGGATGGCCAAGTTTGAGGTCACCGGTCCGAATGCTGAGAGCTGGTTGAATTATGTGATGGCGAATCGCATGCCTCAGCCCGGCAAGGTGGTGTTGAGCCCGCTGCTCTCAGCTAACGGTCGGCTGATCGGGGATTTTTCAGTTTCACATATTGACGAGAACGCGTTTTTATTGCTTGGTGCAGACTATATGCAGCTCGCGCATCTTCGTCATTTTCGGCAATTTCTGCCGCGCGATGGCGTGACAGTCAAGAATCTGTCTTACGACTACAGTGGCCTGCATATCTGCGGCCCCCAGGCGCAGTCTTTGCTCTCCCGCCTTGCCGCCTGCGATGTTGACACTCCAAGTTTTCCATTCATGCATGTGTCAAGAATGTCGGTCGGCAATGTTCCGGATGTGATCGTGCTTCGGGTATCTTTCACCGGGGAGACCGGCTACGAGATGTATATGCCTCGCGCACAGCAGAGAACCTTGTACGAGCTGCTGCTCAGGGAGGGACAGGGTCTGGGTATCGGATTGGTCGGCACGCGCTGCCTGATGCAAACGCGCCTTGAGAAAAGCTTTTCTGCCTGGGGGCTTGAGTTGTCGCCAGACTATACCATTCATGAAGCGCGTATGGACCGATTTGTAAAATTGGATAAGGGCGATTTTGTCGGCCGAAGTGCCATTTTGAAATCAGCGCCGGCGCGCGAGAAGTTTATTACACTCACAGTTGATGCAGGGGATTTAGCGATCTGGGGCGAAGAGTCAATTTTCATTGACGGCACCCCGGCGGGTTACGTAACGTCAGGGGGCTTTGGACCGCAATCGGAGACGCATATTGCGCTCGGTTATGTTGATATCGATGCTTATGGCCAAGGTGAACGATTCAGTGTGGAGATTCTCGGCGAGCTGCGCGATGCCGAGCTTCATAAACAGCCAATTTATGATCCGGCCGGTGCGAGAATGAGGGCCTGATACTGATTGAGAAGTGCCGAGTTGCCTTGCTTCTCATCTACAACTCACGGGCGACCGAAACAGCGAGTGGAGTGTTACAGTTGCTGCAAATTGGCGGCTTACATTCAAAGTACAAAACAATGAAATCGAACGATTGAACTTAGAGGATTATCACTAATGGCTGACAAATATATAAAGGTCGGTATGACCCCTCCCCATCCCGGGGAATTTATTCGCGAAGTTGCTGTCGAAGGATTACAACTGAGCATCACGAAGGCTGCAAAAATTCTTCAGGTGCGCCGTGCGACCCTTTCTGACCTGATCAACGGAAAAGCAAATTTGTCGCCTGAAATGGCACTGCGAATTGAGCAGGCTTTTGGCACTGATATGGATTTGTTACTACGGTGGCAGGCATGGTACGACGCATCACAAATGCGAAAGCAAGCCGATACGATTTCGGTATAAAAATATGAGCCGGCCGGCACGGCAGCATTTCGCGATGTACCTCAAAAAACATAACTTTACCAATCAAGCAATAAATTCCTGATCTCCTGAAATCGAGCGTATACCGAACGGATGATGAACATGAAGAATATTATTGGGATTTCGCAAAACACGTCTGTCTGATTCAGGGCCGACCGGCTTTGAAGCGCTCAAAATTTACGCCGAAGACTCAGACGACAAAAACCCGCCACCCTATTTCGCGGGCCGACACCACATCATCTCCGATATTTGGGATAACTGCGTTGAAAGTTGGCAACGGCACTGCAACAACAAGCCACAGAAAATAGCTGCCACTTGGCTGTTCTACGGCGCACCCGGTGCGGGAAAAACTTCAACGTTAAATTACTTGGAAGCTAAGTGCAGTACAGGTTCATAAACATAAGGAGGGCGACCCGTATGTTTGCCGTTTCCAATCTCCTTTTGAAATTGAAAACTGACTGAGTACAGTGCGCAAGTAGAGTCGACCGGGATTCTGAATGATCTCTACTCAGGACGCGGCCGAAAGAATCGGCCGTTCAATTCAAGTAACGATTATGTACAATAGTTTGCCAGGGGATTGTGGGTATGTGGTATGTATCTATCTGTTTTAATGGATATATTACCACAAGTCAAATATGATATCCGCTATTTTGCAAGGCGTCCGGGCGACGAAGCATCTGACTGCCTGGCATAGCATCGAGTTTCATCAAGATTACCGGAAACAGGAGAAATTAACTTGTCTCGTCGCCAGTCCAGGGCTCGCAGGAGCCGTCAGTCAAGCAGTGACAGGAAGTTTGTTCAGCGACCTTTTCAGGCATTGTCCAATCCCTACAAACCAATGGAAATCATATCCGAGGATCAGGTTGAATCGATCCATCAGGCCAGCCTGAAAATTCTTCGTGATATCGGACTTCGGGTGGAAAGTGATACTGCGCTAAGGCTTCTGAGCGACGCAAGGGCGGATGTTGATATTACATCCAAAAGGGTTCGGTTCTGTCCCGAGATGGTCGAAGAGATGATGACTGATCTGCCTGGTGAGTTTACCATTCACGCGAGAAATCCACAGAAAACAGTTAGGCTGGGTGGAAATTCAATTATTTTTGCGACCGTGTGTGGGCCATCATTTGTGACCGATCTTGATCGCGGCCGCCGTTCCGGTACGCATGCAGATATGGTCGATTTCATCAAGCTCGGCGGATCATTGAACGTATTCCATCAGGACGGCGGTAGCGGGCTGGAACCACTGGACTTGCCACCTGAGACCCGTCACCTTGACATGATGTATGCCCAGATTACGCTGACCGATAAAACCTGGCAGCCGAACTGGATGAATACTGGGAGACGGGCTCGAGACTGTATAGAAATGGCAAAAATTGCCATGCAGACCGATGATGAAGGACTTAAGAAACGACCTGCGATCATCGGTGGACTGAATACCAATTCACCGCTTTTGTTTGACGGCGGTCAAGCCGATGGCATGCGCGAATTTGCCCTTGCGGGACAACCCGTGCATATTACCCCATTTACATTGGCAGGCGCGATGGCGCCGGCAACTGTCGCAGGTGCAGTTGCGCAGCAAAATGCCGAGTGCCTCGGCTGTATCGCGTTAACCCAGGCGGCCGTTCCCGGTTCGCCGACGTTTTATGGGCATTTCACATCCAATGTCGATATGAGAACCGGGTCCCCGGCTTTCGGTACGCCTGAATACGCCCAGTCAGTCATTATGTCGGGACAACTTGCGCGTCGCTACGGACTGCCGCTTCGATCGTCCAGCACGACTGCATCAGCCTGCGTTGACCTGCAGGCGGTTTACGAAAGCGACATGTCGATCAACGCGTGCATACAGGCCCATGTGAACTACATGATGCATGCGGGCGGCTGGCTCGAGGGGGGCTTGACATGTTCATTCGAAAAACTGATTGTGGATGCTGAGCTGCTGCAGATGCAGGCAGCATTTCTTGAGCCGGTCGTCATAAATGATGACACACTGGGGCTGTCTGCAATTGAGGAAGCTGGTTTTGGCGGCCACTTTTTCGGTACGGCCCACACGCTCGAGCGGTACGAAAACGCCTTTTACGAACCGATTCTGTCCGACTGGCGCAATTTTGAAACCTGGCGGGATGATGGCGGCCGTACTGCGGCGCAAAGGGCCAACAGAATCTGGAAGCAGATCCTGAAAGACTACGAAAAACCACCTATCGACCCTGGCGTGGACGAAGAGCTTAAAGCCTACATGGCCGAGCGCAAGGAGCAGATCAGGATTGAAGGCGTTTAGCCGGAATGCTCTTTACATACCTTTCATATGCCCACAGTTAACAACGGAGGAACAATATACGAAAATATCGGCGTGCAAATTGGAATGCGCCAATTTATTACCGCGGTGTGGCTCGTGCACGGGTGCCGCCGGGACCCGACCCGACCATTCGCCAATTCGTCATTGATCTGGCGGGCATTGCAGGGTTTGATTCAAGGAAAAGTCAGCCACTGCCAGGCACTCGAAAATTATGGGAAGCCTACGAGATATTTACACCGGCATTAATTTTTACAGAGGAAGAGATGAACAAAACTCGTCAAATTGATTCGAAATCTGTCTGCGAGTCAACTGTGGGTATATGAAAGACGTGAATTCGTGCAACACAATTCAACATCCAAGTCCGGTCAAATATTCGGTCGCATAAATCGATTCGGCGATTTCATGATTATAATATTAAGGTAAATAGGACTGTAATTCCGAATTACCTTAATATACCGGTGGGTTAATTCATAAAAAAGAAGCAGACGAGGCGGTAATTTCTAATGCAACTCGTTGTTATTATGATATTAACGAAAATATTATCGTCATTTTATCTCGCTTTCTATCGAGCAAGTGCAACACAGCCGGAAAAAATTTATGTATGATGGCGAAATTTTGTGATCAACCCACAAAACTGAAAGCCTATGATCATTAAAAGAAATTTAGGCATAGACCTGCTCAATCCGGCCGAGCAATTTCCTGTACTGACGCTGAATGGTCCCCGCCAAAGCGGCAAAACGACGCTGGTTCGTTCACTGTTTCAAGACCATGCCTATGTCAGTCTTGAAGCGCCAGAGGAGAGAGCCTTAGCCCGAGAAGACCCGCGCGGATTTCTACAGCAATTCCTGGGCGGAGCCATCATTGATGAAGTCCAATATGTGCCGGATTTAGTCTCCTATATCCAGGTCATTGTTGATGAGAACCCGATACCGGGAAGATGGATATTAACTGGGTCTCAAAACTTCACCATTTCACAAACAGTCAGCCAGTCTTTAGCGGGAAGAACTTCAATCAGCTGGCTGCTGCCTCCAACTTGGGACGAAATCAGGCAGTTCAAAAACCATCCTAAAGATCTTGAAGAGGCACTATATAAAGGCAGCTTTCCCAGAATCTTTAACGAAAATCTAGCACCAGGTAAGTGGTTTTCTTCATACGTGAATACCTTTATCGAAAGAGATGTGCGATCGCTTCGGAACATTGGCGACCTGACCGCGTTTCAGAACTTCATCCAACTTTGCGCAGGGCGAAGTGGCACACTGCTCAACTACTCATCGCTTGCCGACGACTGCGGGATCTCGCAAAAAACTGTGAAAGACTGGCTGAACGTGCTAGAGGCAAGTTTCGTTATTTTCCGGCTACCGGCATTTCATCAGAACATGCGTAAAAAAGTCGTCAAAATGCCGAAACTCTACTTCTATGACTCCGGATTAATGTGCTGGCTGCTCGGGATTCGAAGCCCTGCTCAAATTCGTACGCATCCACTGCGCGGCCAGATATTCGAGACTTGGGTCGCATCTGAAATTATCAAACACCGCACCAATTCCGGTGAGCGGGTAGGGGTGTATTTTTATCGCGATCACAACGGTGCTGAAGTTGAACTGGTCATTCCTGATGTTGAGAGCATTTCGCTGGTTGAAGCCAAATCTGCAACAACACCCTCACCCACCCTTTTTCGAGGAACGAATCGCATCCGGAAACACTTTGGCCAACTGACTCAACGCATCGAAACCTCGGTTGTATACGGCGGAGACCAACCCTGGACAATCAAAAACAGTCAATTGATCCCATGGAAATGTCTGCGCTCGCTCGGAGTCGAAAAACAAGCGGTTGTTTCGATTACGACGAGTACGCAATTGAAGGCGGCTGCCGAGGTGCTGGCAATATTTCCGAACAAGACCTTTGTGCGGGCTGAGGCGAATGAACTCGGCATCGTATGGCTTGATCTGCATTGTCTGTTTCAACCAATGAAAGTTTACATTGCTGCCCGAGGCTTTGCAGCACAATCAGTTACTGGCTGGATACCTGCAGAGCGAATCTTGCATGTCAGTCTAAACCCGTTGGCTGATGGTGGGTCGATCATATTTTCCAAACGCACAGGCGAGATTCCGGGAATGGCTGGATCCTTGGATCTCGTGTTGGATTCGGTTGATCGCACTTATCTTTACACCGATAACATTGCCGTTAACGGTGGCAAACAAAACCAACCGGTCTCATTTGACTTCGGAGAACCATTGCATCTCGAAGATGCTGCCGGTCAAAGCGCCCAAATTCGAATTGTGGATGTTTGCGGCCAATCGGCGCTGCTGGAATATGATTTTACTTGTGCTCGGGATCATTCCTGAAACGCGTGGGGCAAAATGTGCGCTCAGGCTATCTAGCCCCGCAGCAGATGCGCTGATCTTTCAGACTCAGTTCTCATTGGAAACCGGTGTTATCGTGCTCACTTCTTGTTGGAAAACATACATACGCCATGGCTGAAAAAACGTACCACTGGAATTGCTCCGATCTGTCAAGGGGAATCGACAACCTGCTGCAGCGTTGCGTCAAAATCAAACCAAGTGAGACATTGCTGCTGGTCGGTGAGACTGGCGAGGATGCCTACTACGACACTGATTTATGTATGGCTGTCAAGCAGGCGGCGGATGGCCTTGGTGCCGTTGTACAGCTGGAGTATGCGAGGCCTGTTGCGGATGGCGCGAATATTCCGCATGCTGTGCTGGACAAAATGATCAAAGCGGATGCCACCGTATTTTTCTCCAGGCTGGGTGATCAGACAAGGTTTACGGGTTCACCCGGTACCGGCAAGAAAGTGATGTGCTACACGCTGACAAAGGCACACTTGGGTTCGTCCTTTGCAACCATTGACCACAATAAAATGACACAAATGCTTGAGTTGCTCGAAGCGCACATGCTGACTTGCGACAGTTATCGAATTAGAACTCGCTGTGGTACCGATCTTGTCGGTGAGATCATCGCGAACAAGTCGTCGGAACCGACCCGGGAATTTCACCTTGAGCTCTTTCCGGTCATGATTTTCGAGCCCATCCGATGCCGTAATCTGAATGGGAGCATGACAATTTCCGGATTTATCACATCGACTTCAACCCGCGCCTACGAAAACAGTGTCTTGAAAATTGACGCTCCCGTTAAGGCCCTGGTTAAAGACTCCATGATTACATCCTTTGAAGGTGACGGAATAACCGAGCAGCAGGTGATTCGACAGCTAGAAAAAGCCGCTGAGTTAACCGGCGGCGATCCCTACGCAATGCACTCCTGGCATACGGGCATCAATCCCGGCACCTTTTATGAAGGAACCCCCTTTGATAATCTGGAAAAGTGGGGCACCGTTGCTTACGGCTCTCCCCGCTACACGCATTTTCACGGTGCTGGGCTTGAACCTGGTGACGCGGCTTACAGCCTGATGGATGCAACAATCGAGTTTGACGGCGAGCCGATTTGGCAGGACGGTCGATTCCTTTTCCTTGATAAACCCGAGGTGAGATCACTACTTACGCCACCTGAGCGAGCAGTATTGAATTCCAGATATCGTCTTGATATCGGAATCTGAAAATAAATTGCGATATTATTGGCTGTTTGTCATTCATGTTTGTTGAACCAAGCGTTCTGTGATCGGAATTTGACTCGAATTATGCAAGTAAAACCATCTGGCAACGGTCATTCATCGACTGACTCGTACGCGGTCCAGCAGGCGGATATCGACGCATTCAATGTGGACGGTGCGGTGTTGCTGAAATCTGTTTTTTCGGAACACTGGATTTCCCGTTTGCGCGAATCCACAGATCGGGCATTATCGATGTCAGAAAACTATTTCTGGCGCCAACGGGTTTGGGAGCAGGATGCAGCTTGCCGGGATTTTTGTATTGACTCCCTGGCAGCCGCACTGGCGGCGACGTTTTTGAACTCCGGGAAAGTCAATTTACTTTACGATCAGGTCTTTGCCAAGACTGCAGGCGACCCAGCCACGCCGTGGCACAACGACCTGCCATACTGGCCAGTGAGAAATGGGCGGGCAGTCACCGTCTGGCTGGCACTTGATCCAATCCGTTTCGATTCAGGTCCGCTTGAGTTTGTCGCCGGCTCGCATTTGTGGGACAAATGGTATCGGCCGTTTACGACTGGCGACGATGGCAGTCAGCAAGAATTCTATGCAAGTACTGAAGTTTACGAACCGCTGCCGGACTTTGAGGCTGAGCGCGGCCGGCACCGGATACTGTGTTGGGAAATGGACGCCGGTGATGTGATCATTTTTGATGCGATGGCTGTGCACAGTGCAAGGCCGAACACCTCAACGGCCGTCAGACGGGGCTATGCGGTCAGATACACTGGTGATGGCATGACTTACCAGTCAGCCGCTGAAATCAATCCATTTATTATCAATCCTCAATTAAAAGACGGACAGCCGCTGGATAGCGATCAGTTTCCGATCGCACATCGCAGCACATAGTCAGTTTTTTTTGTCCTGTGTGAATGCATTCGCCAAGCACTCCTGCTGTTCGGTGTCAATGCAACTGATTTACCAAGACGAGTTCTCCCGTGAAGGGTTGCCAATGGTTCTAACAGCTGCTGCGTCCAGCATTGCAAAGATTCTGTGTGCTCAAAGGAAGGGTAGCGTCTGACGGAAGACCGGGTTGAGCGATGACTAGGAAGGTTGCCATTATCGGTGCGGGGGTTTCCGGGCTCGGTGCTGCGTGGGCGCTTAATAAGCATCCCGACAAATTTGATTTTCGATTGTTCGAGGCGAATGCCCGAATTGGCGGTAACGCTGTCACGGTCGATATGTTGCAGGAAGACGGAACTTCTATCCCGTTTGATATTTCAGTGACCGCGTTTATCCCCTCCGCATATCATCACATTGTGCTGTTCTTGCAACAGCACGGAATTGACATATGCGATACCCGCTTCAGTTACAGTGTGAAGTATCGCGGCAGCATTTACGCGCATGATTTAGATTCCGACATCAAGCGGCAGCTGCAGCCAGAGATAAGAAAGTTTCAGCAGCTGCTGAGATTCCTTAAATTGATGGGGCGTCTCAATCGGTCCACATCAAGAGTGCTGAATGCGATTAACCCGTTCAACTACGTCAGTATGGGTGCGCTGCTCAACATGGGCCGGTTTTCCGGGGACTTTCGGTACAAGGTTCTAAAACCCATGTTCGTCAATTTCCTGATGGCGACCAACGTATTCGACATGCCCGCATCTCTTTTCACTCGATATCTTGAGTTTTTTGATATTGAATGCGCAACCCCGATGCAAACCTGGGATGGCGGTACGCGTCGAATCTACCAAAATATGTCGGCTGATTTCAAGGAAAGGATCTACCTTGAACGGCCAGTTCGAAAAGTGCATCGGCAAAAATCCGGTGTGGTTATCGAAGATGAAGATGGCGATTCAGAATCATTTGACGACGTGATTTTTGCATGCAATGCGAATCAGGCTTTGATGTTGCTGGACAAACCGACTTTACTGGAAAGCTCGATTCTGTCTTCAATTCGCTATGAGAGTGAACTGCACAATCATACGATTGTGCATTCGGATGCCTCACTGTTGCCGGACAATTCGGCTAATCCGCTGACCACCCGCAGCAACCACATTGAGCAATATGGCGCGCGACCGGATAACTATGAAATTACATATATCATGCACAATCAACAGCCTTGGGTGAACCGATCAGACAAACCATGCCTCGTAACCTACAATCCAGTCAACCCGATCGACGAGAACAAAATCATCAAGAAGTGGTGGTTTCAACATGTTGTACACGATGTGCGACAGGTGGTTCTCCTGATTCCTGCGTTTCGCTTGATTCAGGGCAGACGACGCACCTGGTACTGCGGTGCACATACGCTGATAAACAGTCAGGAGACCTGCTTTGTTACAGGCCTGCTTGCAGCGCGACAGCTTGGCGCAGATTACCCCTTTGAGGACCCTGAAGCGCGTCGGTGGTTCAACTTTTACGGGCGAGTGATGTACGGTTGGCGATTCAGAAAGGCGTCATCGTGATCATCTGATGCGTTATTGCAAATTCTAGTGGCATCGAAAATCCAATAGGCTTGAATTTAACTTCGGGCGTGTGTAAAAGGGTTGTCTGTTCGCTAAGGTAATTAGCATTTTGTATTGGCAACGCAGACGCTGGTGCGTTGACCATCTGCACAACTTGCAACATTGAGTTCAATCCGAATCAAGTGGCAACACAGTAATGCCATCCGGTCATGACCAGGTATTTCGGCTTTAGTGGTCACACGAACCGCTTCTGAAAGCAGCGTCTCAAACCTGACTGATATCTACTTTTGTATATGCCGAGCACCATCGAGAATAAAATGGACGCATGATTCACACAATTTGAATCTCAAAAATCGTCAATCTAAATTGATACAAAGATGTTAACAGCGAAGTTGACGAGCAATAATGCGATCTGCTCGAAACAAACAGTTCCTATCTAAATCCAACAAACGGCAGAGCTTTCGTTCTCTTGCAGATCTGCGACCCGATCAGGTTGAACCCTCGATTCATCAGTACATCGAGATTTTTGAAGCTGGTTCAGAACACAGTAAGCATCACTATCAACAGTATGTCGATCAATATTACAACCTGGTTACCGATTTCTATCGTTTTGGCTGGGGTCAATCCTTCCATTTTGCGCCGCGACAAAAGGGCGAGAGTGTCGAGGCTGCAATGCTCAGGCATCAGCATTTTCTCGCTGACAAGCTGTCACTAAAGCCCGGCATGCAAGTGCTGGATGTTGGGTGCGGAGTCGGTGGACCGATGCACGCCCTGGCACAATATTGCGGCGCCAGTTTTATCGGGATCACCATTAATGCATACCAGATTAAATGTGCCAAAGTAAACACTCAGGACGTTCATTCACGATGCCAATTCATCCAGGGTGACTTCATGCAAATTCCAACCGCTGCTGATTGTTTCGATAGCGCGTATGCGCTCGAGTCGATTGTTCACGCTCCAAACAGGGCAAAAGCGTTTCAGGAGGTGTTTCGAGTCCTTAAACCTGGCGGCTGTTTTGCGGGCTACGAATGGTGCATGACTGATCTTTTTGATTCGGGCAATGCAAAGCACATAAGAATCAAGAAACAAATCGAAATGGGTGATGCATTGTCAGGTATAGGGCATACATCAGAAGTTCGCGATGGTTTGCTGGCAGCAGGGTTTGAACTGCTTGAGGCTCGGGATTGCGCTCTGGAAGCTCACCTGGATATACCCTGGTACCGTGCTTTACAAGGTCGCGATTTCAAACTTCGCAGTATTCCACGTTCACCTGCGGGACGCGCATTAACGAATATCGTGGTGAGAGTTGGAGAAAGGCTGCGGCTATTTCCGAAAGGTACCGCGTTAGTCAGCACTGTGTTGAATATGGCGGCAGACACGCTTGTTGAAGGCGGTAAATCCGGAATATTTACGCCCGCGTATTTTTTTCTGGCTCGCAAACCGGAAAACTGAGACGGGCGGGCTGAACCTGTTATAGATTCAAGACGCCGTATCAGGCAGATTTACGGCAGTGCTAACGAGTGGTTCATACGAACTTTGACGTGCTCTGCATCGCTGCTCATAGAGTCCCAGCGCGTGCAAGGGAAAATATTGTCGGTACAAAACGTAATCCAAAAGAGCAGTACGAAAGAATACGCCGGTCATGTCCTGCTTTGGCCATGATCCATCGGCCTGCTGGGTACTGAGCAGGTGACTGGCACCCCGTGATATCGCATGCCAGTCGGGATCTTTTGCCTCAAGCAATGCGATCAGCGCCCATGCGGTTTGGATGACCTGACTTTCCGAATGCGCAACGTAGCGACCGGTTCTACAGCCGCTGTAGTGTTCACCCCAGCCTCCATCGTCGCGCTGGTGCTCCAGCAGCCACTGACAAGCCAGTCGCAATGCCGAGTCACCGGGTTTCGCACCGGTGGCTATCAGTCCCCGGATTCCGAACAGGGTGCCATAGATATATTGGATGCCCCAAACGCCGCGCCACGACCCATCACTCAGCTGTGTTCTGCGAAGCCAGACTGCGCCCCGCGAGATGGCGGTTTGCGCCGCCTGATCCACAATTTGTGGGAAGTGCTGCCGGCAGGCCGCGAGTGCTGCCACAGAGGAAGCGGTACATTCAACAAAGGAGTGTTCAGTCATCGACTCGCCGAACATCTCACTTGGGTTCAGCCACTCAAGGTTCAGTCTTGTTCGCCGGGCCTCATAACTGCCAAAACCACCATCGCGGTTTTGGCCGCGCAAAATAAACTGAATTCCTTCACTGAGTACGCCTGTATCAACGCCTGCGTCCCGTTCGGCAATTAATCCGAGCATTGCTTCTGCAGTACAGTCTGTAACCGGCCAGCCATGCCAGCCTCCAGCGAAACACCAACCGCCTTTGGGATCATTCCGGTAGGCATCCCGATACCCTTTGAAACTGCTGGTTATCTGGTTTCGATACAAAAAATCCGTCGCACGCTGCATCGCTGTCTGTAGCTGTTTTGAGCGATCGACGACTGCCAGAGACTGCAGTATAAACCCGGTGTCCCAAGAAGCACTTCTTGCCCCGGTGACCCGCGTGCCGTCTCGTTCATCCTCCCAAATCCACCCTTCCAGTTGTGCGAGCGCCTGTTGGAGATCCAGGTCATTTTGATCGTGTAGCCAAATCGCGAGGATGTTTAGCAGTCCGCTCACTGGAGAGATACTCGTATGGTCGGTAGTTCGCAGCTCCCACCGGATGCGTTTTGTCAAATCGCTCACGCACCGGGCACGTAGTTTATCGGAGTGCAGCCAATTGTAAATTCTCGACAATCGGTAACCGAACCTCAGCGACATACTGGGTCGAAAAAGAAGATCCTCACTTCGAAGGCTATTTCGAGTTGCGGAAAATTTGACATTTTCGAATCCCTGAGGATATAGCTCAGCGCGCAGTTCAGTTGTAATATCAGTTACTTGGGCCTGATGCTGATGGGAGTATATGACTGCCATTGCCATGTATATCATTCGGGTGTGGCAGTACCAGTTTGAGGGGTGAAGAGCGATTCTGTGCGGCAGACACCACAACTCGGGCAAAATTGCGTGAACACCGCGCCAATCGTATAAATTGAGCAGTGCCAGCCAGAATTTCCCCCAACTTGGGATATTGAGCACTCCTTCAGTCAGAATAAATTGCTGCGCTGATGCGATTAAGGGGTCATCGCGCTGAGTACCTAGCAATCTCGCCGCGAGATAAACCAGGGTTGTAACAAAAAGATGAGGTCCCGAGTGTTCGTGCATTCCCCATAAACCGCTTGCGAGTTGGGTTTTCTCGAAATTGTGCAATATTAATTGCTGACGGCGAGGCTCTAGCGGCCGCCCGATGATGTGATGCAGCAGTACGTACTGAGCACTTAGCATCGGACACCACACCATCTCACCTTCCCAACTTCCATCGGTGTTTTGAAATTTCAAAAGACGTGTGACCGCTTTGTTCAAAGCCTCACCGACCTGCGGTGAGTCAAATTTCTTTCGATCTGGTTGCGGTTGACTGTCAGTTTGTGCCAGAGAGACCAGCAATGCTCGTGATAGGGACTTGACGATGCGCGCATTTTTTTTGCTGTCCGCTTTTGCATTCAAACGTTGTTCCAAAATACCTCGCACCAGCCATGTCAGTCTTACCAAGATCGAGCGAACGATGTGGTAGCTTCGGTGCCAGGCGAATTCATGGTGCGATTTTGGAATCTGCCTGCCGATTGTTTTACCGACGATCGATGTGAACGCCAGGGAAAGGTGTGTAACTGATGGGTCTTCGCAGGCAAGCAGCTTTACGGTTCGGTCGCGAGCCTTTGAACCTGTTAGCCAATATTTATAAATTGAGTTTCTAAGTTCAGTCGATTCGAGTCGATGGTCGGCAAAAACTTCGTAGAGTCCGATTGCCAGCAGTTCTGGACCGCGGGTTGCCAAAACTCGTTTCGAGATGAATTTACGAAAGTTTTCCGCTTTAGCCAAATCGATTGCATCACCAAAACCAAGGGTCATCCCCACCGCGGTCATGGGATGATAGTTTCCTGCAGCATCGCCAATCAGCACACGACGGGAGACTCCATTCGTGGTGCGCAGTCTTAACTCATTGGTTGCGGCGTAGAATTTGTCCGACCGCAGTGCTTTAATAAATCCTGGTCTAAGCGATTGAGGCAAAAATTCGGCATAGGACTCTGACAATAGTTTTACTCGGTCACGTGGAATCCAATGATTCAGGGGTACATCGATGATTATCCGGATGCGTTGATTTGCCAATTGATACACAAGAATTGGCCCTGGGCCGCCAAGTAAAACGTGCCCATAACCTGCAAAGGGTAATTCTGTTCCGGTAATCTCAACACCAACCATGCGCGAACAGATTCTTCGCTTGTTTGCAAGACCCAACGACTTGCGTACCACCGAAGCACGTCCGTCTGCGCCGACAATTCTATCTGCCTGCAATGATTCAGCAACACCACTTTGGGAGAAACTGAGCTGTCCGTCTTCGACCATACAAACTCGGGCTGGTAGAAAAAAATCGATGCCTGGTTCATGCTCGACAGCCTTGTGAAGGGCTGAGACGAGCGTCGCATGCTCGCACGTCATACCATATGATTCGGTCGGGTAGGGAAGCAGTATCGGCTCTGAGCGGTCTTCAGGAAATACGGCAAAACCTTTGCCCAAAGTGTGGTCGAATTCGTTGCCCAAATCAATGCCGACCTCGCGCAGCACTTTTAGCGCAGGTGGATGCAGCCATTCACCTGCGAGGCGTTTGGATGCCTTTGGATTCGCTTCAAGTAAAGCAACGCGGGCACCCTTGTGTGCGTGGGCCAGTGCACATACGCTGCCGACTGGTCCGGCACCGACAATGGCAACGTCGTAGTGCCGAAGTGAATTCCTGTTCATCCGAAAACGCTTGGTTCCTTACGGCGCTGATACCTAATCTTGCAGGGGGTTTTGGGCCCCGTCACCCAACTGCGGTAGTTGGGAGCGGGAACTGAAGTGTCAAGAAAAAAATCAAATCGATCAAGCAGCACGGTCCAGATTGCCTTTAACTGCAGGTAAGCGAAATGTTTACCCATACACATATGCTTACCACCACCGAACCCGATGAGAGTATAGCGGTGTTGTTTATCTTCGCATGCAGGCGCAGCGAAACGCTCCGGGTCGAACCGATACGGATCTGCGAACAGATGTGGCAGCCGATGGGAAACCGCTGGAGATACCATGGCCAGGGTGCCTGCAGGCACACGGTGGTTGCGAAACTCAAGGGGTTTGAGAACTTTTCGGACCAGCAAAATCAGGGGTGGATGCAATCGTTCATTTTCGCGAATCGCGAATTCCAGCGCGATCTGCTGTTTCAATCCGGCGAGGTTCATGACACCTTCGTTTGCGTAAACGCTGCGCATCTCCTGCCTGATTGTCTCAATATACGTCGGCGCATTCAGCAGCTCCAGGCAAACCCAGGTCGCGAGCACCGCGCTGGTGTGCTGGCCTGCGAAAAGGACGGTCAGCAAAATGCCTGTTACTTCGCTGTCGTCCAAGGGACGTCCATCCTGGTAGCGAGCATCCATCAACGTCTGCATAAAGTCGTCTGGTTTGATGCCTGTACGTCGCCGCTGTGCCATGATTTGGTTAAACAGTTGGGCAATGTTTTGCCGCGCGCGGTCGCGGCTTCGGTGTCCTGCCGTCGGCACTCTAGGGAGAAAAAACCCCAGCGTATTGATGCCTTTTTGCAGGTCGTGATAAGCATCCGCAAATCCCGTATCAAGTTGTTCCCGAACCTCTTCGCCGATGAGGCAGCGACTGGCAATATTGATCGTGAGCTGATTCATGGCTTTAGGTAAATCCAACTGTCCAATGTCACCCATCGCAGCCGCGAACCGGCTGGTTTCTTCGAACATAATGCCGGTAAATTTTTTGAGCGCAGACTCCCGCAGCGCAGGATAAAGAAATCCCAGTTGTTCGGCCATAAGTTCAGGTGAAGCGTCGTAAGCCACGCCGCGACCGAAGATTGGTACCGTAAATTGATAGACCGCCTTGGCATTCAGTTGGTCTTGCGGCGCTCTGAAGAAAAAATCATGGGCTTCAGGCCCTGTAAACAGCGCGACATCACGGGTGCCGAGCCGGAAGCGGTACAGTTCACCGTGCTCGCGCCAACCGCGCTCCAGCATTGCAACCGGATTCCTGACAAATTCGGGCAGGTGGCCGAGCAACGGCCAGCCACCGGCAATTTTAGGAGCCACCATTGCTGGCTGTGCCGCTGCATTTGTCGAATTAAGGGGTGTCATCCTGAAGTGACCTCACATACACCTGTTCAGCTAATGAACAAACGGCAGCATTGAAAAACGCACCTGCCTGGTATAGCGTTCCCACAGAGCGCCGTACTTGGCGCGGCAGCGGCGTTCATCGCGCCGCGAACGGTGCCACAAAAGACCGGTCAGCCACACCGGCAAGATGTACGGCAGCCACGAGTCAAACCCGGCGGTTAAGGCAAACGCGAAATAGATACAGATCTCCCCGGTATAGTTCAGATGTCGCCCGATGCCCCAAAATCCAGACACCAGCAGACGCCCGTCCAGTGTGTGGGCCGGTCGCCCCCAAATCCGGGTTTCGGGATTGCGTTTGAAGCGATGTTTTTGCTCGTTGGCCCCGCGAAAAAGCCAGAAACCGAAGCAAAATAAAAGAACGAGCGCGATTGTCGCGACGGGCGTCAGGTCCCCGGTTGGGTGGACCAGCCACCAACCAACGAAGCAATAAAAAAACGGCACCAGAACGTAATCTCCCCAGATCAGCATCCAGCCGAAGCGCTCACTGACCATGTCCCAGGTGTGGATCATGCCCTGTTCAAACTGAAAGTAATTCAGCACATATAGAAACGTAAAGGCCTGATAGAGAATCATGGCCACGGTGAGTTCACCATAGGTATCGTACTGCACTGCGGCAAACGATGCATTGAGAAGCGCGAGGCCTATCAGTGAAGGGCGGTAGCTGAACAGTTTCAAATCCACGCCAAGCAAGGTCGGGTTTGCATCTACCCCAAAGAAATAGCCGTGCCAGCCCCCGGACAGGACAGGTCGCGTGTGCCTCCCTCTGAAGTAAAGCCAGCTTGACATGGCGAATGCGAAAAGGTTAGCGACAACAAAGAGCGCAGCAAAGTGTGTGTACAACATTGAAAGTGAGAACCAACCCGCGCTGTGGGCAAGACCTGCGCTCAAGACGGTAAGCAGGAACAGGGTCAGTCCGTTAAGTTTGTAGGTGTGTGATTTTCCGCTACTGTCGGGTCCTGATATCTGTTGACCGGGAATAACGACAGAACCAACGAATAATGCACCGAGAAACGCCCCGCACATCAGTGCCGCGCTAAGCAGACCAGCACTTGTCAAAGATGAGAACAGAACGGCTGAATCAGGCATTTGTATTGCTGACTTTAGCTTCGCGAGTCAGGTATTCCTGCCACTTGCGAACGGTTACCTTTTGAAAGGCCTTAACTACCGGATTAAATTCAATAGGTGGCGCGTCCCAGTGCTGCTCATACCCTTGCTGCTCTGCTTCAACCGCGATCTTGTCCTGGGTCAGCAAAGGAACGATAAGCAAACGGTTGGAGATCTTCAAAGCTGCGCTCATCGCCATGCGGGGAATTCGAACGGGCAGCAGGGGAACTTTTAGAGATTTGAAATAAAACAGGAAAAATACCCGGGTGGTGCGTTCATCGACCGGTAGTACGAAAAGCCAGTGTTTGATTGCATTATCGGTATTGGACCACTGATAGGGATACTCAAAACACAATTCCATCTGGTTGGTATTGAGATTTTTGTGGTCTACAAACAGCCTTGAGAAGCGCCCGCGCCCGACTTTTGTGTCATAGGAAAGGTGTACGTTGTCGCCGATGGTCTCGCAGCGCGTAAGGATAGCATCCTGAAAGGGCTGGTATTTTCGGTGCAGATGTGCGTGCGTGAAATCACTGACATTGTCGATCACCATCGAATGGTGTGCCGACCAGGTGAAGCTGAGCGGTACGCAGGCCCAACGATCAGACCCCTCAAGTTCTGGAATTTCCGGGATTTCCCGTTGTTCAGCGATTCCGGGGTTGCCGGGAAACAGCCACACCAGACCATAACGGACCTTCACCGGATAGCTTCTGATTGAGGGTTTTATTTGTTCCTGTTCAGTACGCCCTTGCGGCATATCAGCGCGCCGACCGGTCTCGTCATACTGCCAGCCATGATATGCACAAACCAGTCGGCAGCCTTGAACCTCTCCAAGAGACAGTTTGACCTGGCGGTGCGCACAGCGATTCTCAAGTGCATAAAATGAACCGTCGACTGCTCGGTAAAGCGCAATGGAATGCTTCCAGAAAATCACTTCGACAACTGTTCCCGGTTTAATTCGATGTGTCTGTTCTACGGCGTACCAGTAATCCGGGTCCAATCCAGTTGCGCGTGCTTGCTGGCGCAGGTTGCCTGCCTCTTCAAAATCCGGTGGTGCTCGATACGCGTTCACATCGAACCTCCTTCAGGGGAAATTTGTATGCTTTCCTCAAGCGAAGAATTTTCGATTGGATCGGTGCTGTTCAGAACGGGCGACTTCGCAAGCGGATTCGTGATCGCGTTTCGTTGGTGGTGAAATGCGTAAGCTTCATGAACTGCCGCGCGAATGCTGGTTGGCTGATAACCAAGATCCCGTTTGGCTTTTTCGAGATTTGCGTGCCGACATTGTTTCAGCAGCCGGATTGCCCCGGGCGTGAAGCGTTGCGGAAAGCTCGGGTGAAACCGGCTCAGATAGAAACTCGCAATTTCCGAGAACGCGAGCATCACGGGTGCGGGGACTCGCCGCGCCGGGCGCGCGATACCAGAGACCTCTTCAAACAGATCCAGAATTTCAGAGATGGTTTTGTATTCGCTGCTGAAGATGTACTTTTCGCCTGAGCGCCCATAGCGCATACACAAAAGATGCCCTTCGACAATGTCCCTTGCTGCTACAAATTCGAAGCCGCCGTCAATGTATGCCCTGAGTTTACCATTGGTGTAGTCGCAAAGCGTTCTCCCCAAACGGGATGGCAAGAAGTCTGCGGCTCCAATCACCGCACAGCATGTTGCAACGATCACATCCTGACCCTGTGCGGCAGCGCGCCAGCACTCGTGTTCAACCAGCGATTTGCTGCGCTCGTAGGGCATTGTGCGAACCATGGGATAGAACTGCAGTGTTTCATCGCTAGGTGCAGAAGGATTGTCCAGGTTATAGCCAACCGCGCTGAACGATCCGGTTACAACCACCCGGCCGGCGGCGGTTTCGCGTGCAGCTTTAAGTACATTGCGGGTGCCGTATACGTTGCACTCAAATATTTCCCGACGATGGGCGAGATTTCCTTCGATGGTTGAGATCTTGGCTGCAACGTGGTAAACTCCTTGACAGCCTTCCATTGCATTCGTGATGGAATGCAATTCACGGATATCGCCATAGCGACGCTCAACTGCCAGATTCTCCAGCCCTTCGTTATTGTCTTCGTGTCTCAGCAAAACCCGAACCCGGAATCCATCCTGAATTAGCCTGCGCACGAGATTTGCACCGACATGCCCGGCCGAGCCGGTAACGAAAACCGGTGTCATCGATGTATTGTCAGGATTTTTCAGATCTGGTTGCATGTGCGAGTTCACTGACATTGATCTGATTCAGACTCGTTCGGGCGGTACACCCAACAATCGTTCGCAAAATGATGCGTCAAATTTGCGGATGCACACTTGTATCAAGCATGCAGACATTTATGCATTTTCTACCTCAAGGGTTTATTGATTCATCAGCATCGAAAATGTACAAAGCTCAAATTTAATGATTAAATTGAAGCCATGGAACTTTCTCCTTTCGGATGCTGAATTCCGACAGTTGCCGCTGCAAGGCGGTTTCTGACCGGTTTGCTTGTTTGATTCCTGAAGTAACTAGTTGTATATATTATGTTATTATGTTAATTTATCTGGCAAAGAATTATATCCATCTCTATAATTGTAGTTGCTTCATGTCCATAGATTTAACCTACCGATTATTCATTTGCTCAATTTTCGACGTTAACCGGGAAAGTGAGTGAAAGTGGTCGTGTGAACATCCCTTGAGCGCTAAACCGAATGATCTGCCGGATTCTTTGAAATGACCGAACAATCTGTCAATCAAAAACATTTCGCACAAGACCAGGCAGGCCGAAAGATTACAGTAGGGCTGTTTGTGGCTCTGATTATTGCTATCGTGGCATTTGCAGGGATCGGTGCGCGCTATTTTATGTATGGAGACCTGAACGCAATTCACTGCCTTCTAAGCCTGTTTTTCTCAGTCAATTTGTTGATCTGCTACTGGGAAGTGTGTCTTTTTTTGCATCGAGATTATGTTAAAGAGCGTGCTATTTACTGGTTTGAACTTTGCCGTGAGAAAAATCAGTCTGCGGCGCGGTTATTTTTCTTCAGCAAGGTGCGGCCAAGGCAGTTGTTTGCGACCAGCACATGGGCTGATGTCTGGGCGGCCTATGCTCGGTATGATGGCTCCTACGCCGACCGAAAAACATTTGGCTATAGTGCGGACATCGCTAATGGTTTTGTGACGCCGATACCAACGTTGATTCTGTATTCAGCCTATACGTTCGAATTTATGCCCGCACTGTATGCAGGCATTGTCGGTGTTATGCTATTTTGGCAATTGGTGTACGTGACCTCGGTCTACTGGGTCAGTTTTTTCTCGGCAAAAAGACAACACAAACTCACCCGCCACGAGATCTGCATATACATCATTGCGATTAATTCTTACTGGGTGCTCTGTGCTCTCATGGGCCTGTACGTATCGTTTCACCTGATCGTCAATGGCGACTACGCGGTCCTGGGATAATGAATGAGAATTGCAGGCCTTGCCAAAGGCTGCATACCGCTGGCGACCTGACCGTCGGTTCGAAATGCAACTTGGTTTGGCGTGCAGCTGACCTTTTTGGTAGGTTGTTCAAAGAATGATTGCTGATAAAATCAGATTGTTTGGCACACCAAGAGGCAAGTTAAGTTTATCTTGCAAGAGTGAACAGACAGAGCTAAAGTGGCGGCATGAAACTTGATTCACAAATTGCTTTTATTACTGAACGCCGTCTGCTGGCTTTCGTTTTTTCTTTGCTGCTCATTTTTGCTTTATCTGCAGGTGCTTCCAGGCTGCTGGTTGAGGACGTCGACTTTCGCAATCATTTCAGTCAGGACGACCCTCGCTTGACTGCGCTTGAGCAATTTGAAGACACTTATGCGATTTCCGATACGGTTTTGGTTGTGGTCGCACCCGAGCGCGGCAACATATTCACGCGCGATGCGCTGCTGGTCGTTGAAAGTCTAACTGATCAGCTTTGGAAAACACCGTATGCGACCCGAATTGACTCGATAACAAATTTTTCGCACAGTGAAGGCATTGAAGATGACTTGATCGTTGAACCGCTGGTCAGCGATGCGGGTTCTTTAAGCGACAGTGATTTGGCGCGAATAGAGCAGATCGCGCTCGGCACCCAGGAAATTGCTGGTCGACTGGTTTCCCGAGACGGTTTGGTTGCCGGATTGGCGGTGAGCTTTGCAATGCCGGACGATAGTCGGCAGCAAGTTAAATTGGAGGTTGTTGACGTTCTCAACGCGAGAATTGATGAGTTTCGGGAGAAGCATTCGAATTTTCAATTTCACCTGGTTGGAGAACTTCTGCTTAATCGTGCGATTAGCGATGCGCTGGTAGAGGACTTCAGCATCCTGGGACCGATTTCCCTGGGCACCATGCTGCTTGTGACGATTATTGTGCTGCGCTCGATTTGGGGGACAATTGCCATTATCCTCATGGTGATGACAGTTGTGCTTTCTTCACTGGGCTTTACCGGCTGGATGGGGATGAAATTTTACGGTGAGAGCGGTGCTGGAGTATTTGTACTGATGGCAATCACCGTCGCGCATTGCGTGCACGTCATCGAGGCGGTGCTGTCAGGCTTGCGGCTGGATTTGGAACGAAAACAGGCTATTTCCCAATCATTGCAACAAAACGTGTGGCCTGTATTCCTCACCTCCGTCACGACGGCGATTGGATTTCTCAGCTTGAACTTTTCTGACATGCCGCCGTTCCGGGTGATGGGCAATATGGTGGCATTTGGTTCGCTCTTTGCATTTTGTCTGTCGGTTACTTTTCTGCCCTTCATTCTTTCAATCATGCCGTTGCGCGCCCGCTCTGAGCGCAGGGGGAAGACAGACCTAATTGATCGTCTCGGTCAGTTTGTGGTGTCCCGTCATCTCTTCCTTATCGTGTCCTTCGGCGCGGTAGTCATTGTGTTGCTGGCAGGTATTGCGCGGATAGAACTTGACGAAAACCCTCTTAAACTGCTTGACGACAGTTATGAGTATCGACGCTCAACGGATTGGGTAACAGACAACTTTAGCGGTCTCGAGCCATTTGAGTATTCGCTAAATTCCGGGCGAGAAGGGGGCATCAATGATGTCGGGTATCTTAATCAGGTTGATTCCTTTGCAAACTGGTATCGGGCGCAGCCTGAAGTCGCCCATGTCTTTGCAGTTACTGACATTATTAAACGGCTCAATAGAAGCCTAAATGGCGATGATCAGGATTACTACCGTATTCCGGACAATTCCAATCTTGCCGCCCAGTACCTGCTGCTGTACGAGTTTTCTTTGCCGGTTGGTCTTGATCTCAACAATTTAATTGATGTGGAGCGTGCCGCGACGCGTTTAACCGCCGTGCTGGACGACTTGTCAGCCAATGAAAAAATAGCACTCGATCAACGCGCGCGAGCGTGGCTGCAATCAAACGCTCCCGACCTGGAGACCAGTGCGACGGGTGTGGCTATCGTTGGGGCTCATTCCATCAATAGAAACATTGTGTTCATGCTGATCGGCACCATTACTGCAATGGGGATAGTTTCTTTTCTTTTATTTTTCGTCTTCAAAAGCCTGCGATTTGGATTGATCAGTCTAATTCCGAATTTCTTTCCCGCAGCCATGGCGATGGGTCTTTGGGGATATCTGATTGGAGAGATCGGTGTCTCTGCCGCGGTGGTTACCGCAATTGCGTTCGGCATTATCGTAGATGACACAATACACTTCATGACAAAATATTTGGCCGGCAGAACAATGGGGTTTACACCATCTGAGTCGATTCAATCGGCGTTCAATACAGTCGGTAAGGCGCTGGTTGCGACAACTGTTATTTTCGGATTGGGTTTTATTGTGTTTGGCGCATCAGCAATGGCTAATAATCAGGCACTTGGCTTGCTTATGGGTATTACGGTCGTTGTTGCATTGTTGGCTGATTTTTTGTTTCTTCCGCCACTGTTGATCGTTCTCGACCGCAGGAAACCAAATCAGGAAACTAAACAAAGTACGGGTTAACTGTTGAATTTGTACATGTTCATTTGACCGCCAAATTTGCCTGTATGAGTCCCCAGCAATTCACCGCGCGTGGTCATGCAGCATTTGACTGTCAGGTCTGCCGGCGGGAACATGCAACGCGCTCAAACAAAAGGCAATCTGACCGTTCGCGTCGACACTTTGCGGTGCATTGAGAAAACATCTTTTACACCGGTAATTCGCGTCTTTGTTCGGTGATGCGAAACTTCAATTTCCGATTTGGCGACATCGATGGTAATGGATCAAAACCCAGCTTATAGTTGGCCGGTGTTAACTCAAGCGTGAAATAATGTGCAATCATCATCAAGTTTATGGCCAGCTGGTCTTCCACGAAGTTTGCGCCGAGACACCTGTGAGTACCCAAACCATAAGGTGCGTAGCCCGGACTGCGATGCTCCTCGCGATCTGGTAAATAGCGATCAATGTCGAATTTGTATGGATCGGGAAACACACTGTCAATGTAGTGTGAAGCTGTTTGCGCTATATGGATTCTAGTACCAATAGGCAACTCGAAGCCCTCGACCGTACAGGAATTCATTACGTTGCGAATAGACATTGGAATTATGGGATAAAGGCGTAAGCATTCCATTACGAAACGTTTTGTAACGTCAAACAACGAACTGCTGAACTGTTCAACATCCGGATCTCCATTTACAAACAATGCATCTGCTTCTCGGCTAATTTGGTTGTACATATCGGGTTGGCTAACCATGGCATAGAGTGCGAAACCCAATGCATCACCGACGTACACGCTGGCAAGCATTGGTGCTGAAAAATAAAATCCCAAGTTGGACTCCGGTAAAAACTGGGGATTGTTAGCATGGAGATTCAGCAGGTCATCAGCGAGATTTCTGGGACAGGCACTTCTCTGAGCGGGGGTATGGCTGCTTTGTACACGCTCCAGCGCCAAATTGACGGCCTTAGCCGCCCGCTTCATTCGCGGGGTATTCAGCATAAATTTTGGCAATACGTTTACAACATGGGTCATGAGTGCCCGCTCTTTGTACTTGATCAGTTGCGCCGAGATGTCCTGCGAATTAATGCCAATTAAAGTTGGCGCGATCTGTGCGTTAAGCAGCGACCGGCAAACTGTCGTTGCCTGTAGTGTGGAGCCCACTTTCCAATCTGCCATGAAACTGCGGATTTCACTCAAAATGACACCCATTGTTGCTCTGAATCTGTTTTTAGAGTAAGCTGAGTGCAAGGATTTACGAAGCTGGAAATGGTCTGCGCCATCAAGCGAGGGAAACAGTCCTGCAGCACCATAGACTTTTTCAAATTCTACAAAATAGTCTCGGCTTCTCAAGTAAATTCGCCCATTTCGATGTGCCCATCGGTTGCTCTCTGGTCCTGCTAAAAAGTACAGGGGTTCACGAAACGGCAGGCGAATCTGAAATACCGGTCCATACTCTTGCGCTAAATCACCAAATAGAGCTGGAATGTAGCCAATTCTTAAATTTCGGTTGAAAGGAAGTTTGTGCAGCGCAACGCTTGGAATTTTTTTTGTCAATCGGGAACGTCGAAGCAGGGGACTTGTAATGTTTTGTTTCACTGCAAGCGCGATTGACCGACCGATCAGTTCAATCTTGCAAATGGACTCAATGCGCGCTTGTGATTGCTCGTCCAGATCGTACATCAATCGAAACACATTGCACGCTTCACACAGGGAAACAATAATGGCGTCCTCTGGTTCTGGTATTTCGTTGGCGAAAATGCATTTACCAATTCGGCGTTTGATGTTGTTTGTGTACTGACTGTTTGGTGCAAGCGTCCAAAAATCGCCGTGGTGGTGCGTTAATACTTTCAGTTGAACCAGTCGTTCCAGGGTTGAATCAATAATTGTCTCTGAATGTATCGATAGGTGTTCAATCCAGTAGGCGGTACTTCTTGGAGTTTTCTCATTTGCAATTTTCTCCAAAATGGAATCCAGTATTGGTTCCCCCGTCGCGTCGCTGTTCAGCAGGTACAACAGATCTATGTCCGTATCAACGCGGTGTTGCAAGGACAGTTCCGCGAGTGCCGCGCCGGTTAGTGCACAGCTCAGGCTCCAACCGGGAACTTGGTAAAAATACCCCGATTCTTCATTGAGCAGCAGCAGAATCAGCTCCGCCGCCAAATTCAACTTTGGCTGCTCAAGGCTGCTGGAATTACCGTTCATCGTGAATCAATGCGTTTTAGAACAAAGCGTAATACTTAGAGTCCAGCGTTCTGCAGGATGAGAACCAAAGCTGCTGAATAAAGACCCGCAATTCATACTCTGGTGGTTTATCTGACTCGTTTAAGTGCCGTACGGGTAAAGTCACCGAGGTCGAGGTCGGTGCCGAACTCGTAATCGGACCACTGTAGCACGGTACTCTTACCGGTAAGGTGGTTGGTCATTTTTATCACGGAAGCGCGCCAAAAACGGTCGAGGTATTTCTGATAGTTCTCCACAGACATAGTTTTGAGATGCTCTTCCCTGCGATCGAAAAAGTGGATTTCTATGGTACGAAATTCTTGCTGATCGAGCCAGACCTTTTGGCGGGAGTAGCCGGATTCTTCATTATCGGGGATGCGCTCCAGAACGTAGCAGTCTAGTTCTCCGCACGATTCTTCACCCAGGTATCGGTGGGAGTACTTCTCGACCTCAGCAGTGCCAAGGTCTTCATAGGAAAATTCGCTGCCCATAAAAGAACCGGATTGATTCGATGAACTGATGCCTTTAACGCGTTTCAGTGCTGGGAGATAGAGCCACTGCCGGTCTGGTTCTTCTTTATGTGCATGGACCAAAAACGCGGTTCCCTTGACATCAGCAGGACGGTCGAAAATGAACAATGTACGGTCGCCGTCTCCTTCCACCTCAATGACTTTGAGACGCACTGCACGTTTACTCTCCCGACCCTGCTTATTGCGCAGCGTCATGGTTAGATTTGCAGAGAAATTGCCGAATCCTCTCTGACGCTCGCGAGATTCCGTTGCTATTTTGTGTCCTGATTCTTCCGCAGTTCCAGCTAGCAGGTCGGTGGACGACTGCACAGTAAACGGGCACAGGACAAGCATAGTTGCGAATGCCAAATTCAATATGTTTGCAAAATTGAAATGCAAAATTGATACTCCTTGTTTTAGACTCAATACTGGATTTTACTACGTGTCTGAAAATAGTATAGTTTTCCGTAAAAAAACCGCGTCATGCCGGGTGGCGATGGTATATTCAGATTAGGACAAAATTAGTATGGCGCGCTATTCAGATGCTGAATTCTCTATGCGGTTTAAACCCCGGTACAAAGTTCCGGTCGGTCCAGTCATACGTTATAGCCCCTGGTGGTGCTGTAAGAACCTCTCTAATGGTAATTGAAAAATTATTCTCGCTGTACGGGGTGATCGCCGCCAATCATGAGGGTTTAGTGCGCCAAACTCGTTTGGTTCCTCACGAGTTACTTGCAGGTGCTGCAGACCCATCAGTCGTGTCGGGATATCTTCGCGCGACTTCGATTGATGACAAAGTAGCTGATGAAGGGGCCGTCCAGTTCAACCTTTGCGAATTCGATTTATTGCACGATTATGGCCTTGGGAGGTAGATTTACGTGCATGGTGAAAAAAAGGGACGGATTGCTATACTTGAATACCAACCACATTTGGCCAGCCGATATGACTCTTGAACTTTAAGTTGCAGTCATAATGATGGCACGCTCTTCGGAACGGCGCTTACCAACTCGCGGGTGGTCGAATTTATTTGTTTTGGCTGCTGTTGACACTCGACGGGACTAAACAGATGACTGAAGATACAAGGGGATAATGCAGCTGACGGGCAAATTAAGCCGACAACCTGACGTTTTTTTCATTGATTCTTTCGAATTATTTCCGACATGAAACTTCGCAAATTATCCACCAGGTTAAAGCGCGTTTATCGCGGGTCGAACGTGGCTAGTCGGGTGCAGGTTTTCAACCAATGGACCGACAAGGCCTTCACTGAAGATTCTGGCGCCGCGGGCTACAATCACGTCGAAACCGTCAAGGAATATTACGACCTGTGCAGCGAGTTCATGGCTTTCGGTTGGGGTGAATCCCTGCACTTTGCTCCACTGTCACCTAAGGAGAGTCTTGAAGACTCCAAGATCCGGCATCAGCGGCTGATGATAGACAAGCTGGAACTGCGGGAAGGTATGACAGTCATCGATGTGGGTTGTGGGTTTGGCGGCCCGATGCGTCGTGTCGTGACTGAGGCCGGTGTTCGGGTTACGGGGGTCAACAGCAACGAATTTCAGCTGGAAAAGGCTAAATCGCTTAATTTAGAAGCAAAGATCGATCAGCAGGTCGATTTGGTTGCGTGCAGTTTCATGGATATGAGCGTCATCGGAGACAACACTTTCGACCGGGGCTATGCGATCGAATCCACGTGCCATGCGCCGGACAAGGTGGGTGCGTTCGCTGAAATTTACCGTGTATTGAAACCCGGTGCCTATTTCTGGGGTCAGGAAATGTGTATAACGGACAGATTCAATCCGCATGACAGTCAGCACCGAGCCATCAAGCAGGAACTGATGCACGGTATAGCGCTCAAGGAAATCGCGACGATGGACGAGGTTGACCGAGCACTTGAAGTTGCCGGATTCCAGGTCATTGAGGGGAACGACCATGCCGTCGGAGGGAATGCTCCGGCCACGCCGTGGTATCAGCCCATGGAGACCCGGCACGGAACGATTGGTAATGCCTTGCGTAGGACTGCGCTGGGTCGCAAGGTGTTTCTCGGAGCATCCGGGCTAGCCGAGGCGGTGGGTTTCTTCCCGAAGGGCTCGAAACAGGTTCTGCGGCTGATGGATCGTACCGCCGAGGCCTATATCGCGGGCGGTCGGACAGGGATCTTCACGCCGTTGTATTGTTTCGTTGCGCGAAAACCGCTTTAGGTGTCACGCTTCCAGACGCTTTGATTGCACATCAGACGTTCGGTTCGCATCTTTACCGTCCATTACGAATCTTCAGTTTCTTACTTCGTTTTATCGACCGGAGCAGACTGAAGCGAAGCGTATGGTCAGCGGGAGTTTCCTTAAGGGTGAAGTGGCGCTAATTCATTAACTTGTTGACAGCCGGTTGCGGATTTATCGAGCAGTAGCCGAGTCGCGACAATCTGAATGTGTTGTGCTGCGCTAATACGGTCACGCAATTCGGATCCTATCGAGTCTATTTTGTTATTGCTGTTCATATACAATTTCCTCAGTGCATTTTCTCAAGGTGCTCTGTTTTGAAGGCGACTATACCGATGATTTTCGGGCACCGGTGCCTTGTAGTGAAAGCGGAAGTACAAAATGACGCTTGGTTTCAGTTTACTGAGTAATTGCAGAACGCTTTACTTCTTCTGGTCCGGGTGAAGCACGGAGCCACCACCAGGTTCTTATGGGCCGTTAGCTCAGTTGGCAGAGCAGTTGACTCTTAATCAATTGGTCCGGGGTTCGAATCCCTGACGGCCCACCAAATCCAGGGTGGTACGCACCAAAGTGGAAAAAAAACAATCTGCGTCAGTACCGGGCCCTGCCGCCTGCCACCACGAAGTGGCTGCGGATTTACCACAAACGAAGTGCAATGGAGCACATCAATTCCAGAGTGGCTGATGGGTTTATGTTGGACAGCCATTATCTGCGCGGCGAGAAGTCGCTGGGACTGAAGGTCACGGTCTTGATGATGGTGATGATGGCGGCGGCCAATCTGGCGATGGAATTGAATAGACCCGATGAGGTGCGATCGCTGGTTCCGTTCCTGGCAGCCTGAGCTGGCCCCTGGGCGGGGCTTTTTCTCCTAATCACTGAAAGTCGTAGCGGCGACGGATTCGACGCACCTGTGATTCGGCTCGCAGCCAGAATTGAACGGAATTTGTTGATATCAATTGCCAAAGGCAATCAAGGTCAGCAAATTCTTCCGACATTGAGGTAATTGGTACTTTAGAGATGGCCTCTCACCAGATGGATCATCTCAACAAACGGCGCCAACGGAAACGCCTCGATCTTAGCTGGCGTGAACGCCGCGAGCGGGAACTTGCACTGAATGACGACTGCCGTGCTAAAAAGGCGGGCGCAAGACCGGGAGATTTCCGGGCTAATTGCCTATGTGAAACAAGGGTAATGAACGATGCAAAATGAGTTGATTGATACTTTGACCGAGACTTTCGAGGGCCACGCCCAAGAGACGGAAAACGGTGTGGAGTACTGGCTTGCCAGGGACTTACAGCAATTGCTGGTCTACACCAAGTGGGACAATTTTCTCAACGTCATCTCCAAAGCCAAGACGGCCTGTGAGGTATCGGGCCACAATATCGTTGACCATTTTGCCGATGTCGGCAAAATGGTTGAACCCGGCTCCTGCAGCCAGTGGGAAATCAGCAAGCTCCATCAGTTTAGCCGCCAGGCTGCGCGTAGACTGACAATTTTGGATAATGCTGAAACGCTTTCAGATTTGGCGGCCTTACCGAGTAATCGGCTTGAAGAGCTTGGTGGAGACAGAGTTGGACAATACAGCATTCGAATTAACCTGCAATGGCGAGTATGTTTTCGATGGACGGTCGATGGTCCAGGTGAGGTCGAAATTGTTGATTATCACTGAAGAGTAATAAAAATGAAAATTAAAAGTGGGATGCATCCAATACATCCAGGTGAGATTCTTCGAGGAGAAATGAATGAGCTTGAACTTTCAGCCAGTACGTTGGCAAAAGCCCTATGTGTTCCGGTGAACCGCATCACTTTAATTGCAAATGAACAACGGGGCGTGAGTGCAGATACGGCGCTGCGATTGGCTAGTTACTTTGGTACATCGCCTGAGTTTTGGCTTAATCTTCAAAAGGCATGGGAGTTGCGTTGTGCAGAAATTGAGAAAGGCGAACGGATTGCCAATAGTGTGTTGCCTCGGGAAGTTGGATAGAGAAACTGAAAATCAATTCTGCTGGCGAAGATCGTATGATTTTAGGCAATTTAGGAGACGTTCGGCACGATTCGTTTACAACTAACGGTGTAGCATCTGTCTAGCATCAATCTGGTTAGTGATGCACTGACATCGGCAACGACTCGCAGACTTATCTCCAGTTTCGACAAAACAATTCGTCGTGTTTAAACTATGCCAGATGCATTAGTCTGGACTTTTCTGATTCACCGGCGGCAACCTCAGTCGGAAAGACCGATTCAGGGAAGTAGTTTTTTTATTTAATCCCTCTATGCACCCTATACGATCAAATTGACGTAAGAATGACTCTCGAATACCTTTTTTGCCAAAGTAGTTTTTCCACTTTGCCGAGGACCCATTAGTGTAACGACTGGTGATTGGGTTGCAGCGCCTCGCAATACTGGCGCAATATTTCTCTTTATAAACAAACAGCTGGTTCATAAAATCGTATTATTCAAAATAACATCTTTAAATATACGAAAAACAGCGAGAAATGAATTTGTTTCCGCGACAAAGAGCAGATTTGAAATGTCGGTAAGGCCATTTCGGGAAGCTGTAGTGATTTAACCGCACTGGGAGCAAAAAGACGTCAATGGAACCGATATTTTCGCAAAGCTGAATAATTAACGACAGATTTGAAGAATTTTGTGCGATAAACAACTGCTGAAATAGAAAGAGTCGGCAATGCGACCAACATACTCTTGCAGGTTGCCGGAAAGAGTTAAGCGCTGTGACCAAAAGTCTCAATGGACATTTGATTTTATTGGGCTAGAATACTGATGTATTGGTGTGGACAAATCCTGGAAAACTGATCATTGACTCTCAGCCAATTGATCCGAGGTTCGAATTCCTGACGGCCTGCTAATTCGTTTTTTTTAGCTTGATAATTGTTTTCAATGTATGGGGTGATTGACACCGATCATGTTCGTTTAGTGGTGATAATTTCCGGAATTTCTGCGCCGCGGGCGAATTCGGGTGCAACTCAGCATTGCTGATACCGGTGACAGTCCACCAAGTGGTCATTAACCAATCCAGCTGCCTGCATGAATGCATAGCAAATGGTGCTGCCGACGAAGCTGAACCCTCTTTTTTTCAAGTCTTTGCTCATGCGATCTGACAACAAAGTGTTGTTCGGCACCTGGTCGAGGGATATCCAGGCGTTTTGGATGGGAGTGCCGTCGACAAAGTCCCAGAAATAATCATCCAGTGTTAACCCAGAATCGCGCATCTTCAGACAAGCGCGGGCATTCTTGATAAACGCATTGACCTTTAACCGGTTTCGTACGATACCCGGATCATTGAGCAGTGCTGTAACTTTCTTGTCATCATAGCGGGCGATTAAGTCAGGATTGAAGCCGTCAAAGACCTGCTTATAGTGTGCGCGTTTGCGCAGAATCGTAATCCAGCTAAGCCCGGCCTGTGCGCCTTCCAAACACAGCATTTCGAACAGTTTTGTACTGTCATACTCAGGAACACCCCATTCCAGATCGTGGTATTCGCGATATAGCGGGTCGCCATCGCACCACCCACACCGAATCAGGTCATCCACATCAAGTGCTCCTGAATCGGTGTATCGACTGTCTGCCTGGCAGTGGATGTTTTTGTCGAATTCTCATGTTGAATTTACCTGTCATTATGGTGTTGACTCGTACGACAACATTTGCCTTGCAACGACGCGACATATTAAAGATTACGCCCGAGATCCGGTACCTTTGCCATACCCGAATCGTGCAGCGGACTCTCGGCTGCTGTGATTCGGTAAGCTTGCCATTTATTTTTCATCAATCCTGCGAGATGATGCTTTTTCTGTCTCGGACAAAGTGTTCAAACGCATTGATCAGGTCAGTGACCTCCTTGTCGCCAATTGTCAGCATCAGCGAAATAAAGCCTCGCCGGGCAAAGTAAAACCCGGACTTTAGCATATCGAGAAACAGCAACTCCACAATTCGGTCATCACTTTGCTCAAGATCGTCAATACTGGTGATTGGATTCACCGTTGCGTGAATGCCGATCATTGACCCTAAACCGGTAAACTGGATTGGGATACCTTGCTGCGCTGCCACCCGGTTGAGGGTGCTGCGCAGTTCATTGCCGCGGCTGTTTAACGCCTTAAGCCGCGATTTCGTCAGAATACTCCCCAGTGCAGTTACGCCGGCCGCCATGGTCAGCACATTGTTGTTGAATGTCCCGGCGTGGGGCATGCTTTCAGGATGTGTCGGATCAAACAGATCCATGATTTCAGATTTCCCGCCAAATGCGCCAAAACTCAAGCCGCCACCCATGTATTTGCCGAATGTACTCATATCCGGAATTATTCCGTAGTATCCCTGCATTCCCGCAGGAGCCAGTCGAGAGGTCATGATTTCATCAAAAATCAGGACGATTCTGGCCTCGCGCGCCTCATCGCGCAAAACTTGCAGGAACGTCTCGCTGGCAGGAATACAGCCTCCGGCACCTTGCACCGGCTCGACCAGGATGCAAGCAATATCTGCGGTATGACTGCGAATCATCTGCCGGGTTTTCTCAATATCGTTATAGGTGCCGATCAGGTATTCAAAAGGTGCATTAACCGGATTTGTTCCGTGCGCAAAACTGAGCAGACCGCCATGATAAGCGCCCCGAAAAACCATCACCGACTGACGAGACGTGTAGTGTCTGGCCGCGGTAATCGCCAGCATGTTCGCCTCTGTGCCGGAATTCGTGAAACGCACTTTATCTACTGAAGGAAACCTGTTACAGATCAATTGTGCGAGACGCGCCTCGTCCTGACAATGTCCGCTCAGACTGATACCGTTGTCCAGCGCCTGTACCACTGCATCTCTGATCGCCTGATTGTTATGACCAAAAAGCCCTGCCGTGTATTCACCTAAAAAGTTGACGTATTCGAAACCATCAACATCCCGAATTTTGCAGCCATCGCCGGACGTGATGCGCAGCGGAAACGGCTCGTAAAAAAGAACGGTACGCGTATTGCCGCCTGGCAGGTGCTGCTGGGCCGCGCTGAATTGTCGCCAAGATTCGGGGTGCGATGCGATGTAGTCTTCTCTCGCCGATGCCAGAGCAGTGTTCAAAGCGTGATTGTTGTCCATTGCTGGTCTCATCCGGTGTACTGACGGGACTTCGCCCGACTTATGTTTTATTTAGTGTCTGTCAGAAAACCCCGATTTTAAGCGAGAATTTAGAAAATATTGACCAACAATGAGACCGATCACGGCGAGCAGCCGACAAGCAGAGTGATTGATGACGGGTATCAGCCAAAACAGGGCAAAATCACGAAATTTGCCGACCGCCTGCCCTCCGGCACCCGGATCGCGGTCTTCAATGAGTGTACGGGTCTGCTAAGCGGCGCGCAACCGCTGCTGCCGGGCGAGTTTCTTGCGCTCCTTGTCGCGCACGATCCGCCCCAGGCGCTTCAGATTGGCAGCCAGTACCGACAGGGCCACGGCACGGGCAAACCCTCGTTTGCCGTGATCCCGTACCCGATCCAGCCCACACTGCTCCAAGTGGTTAATCGCCGATTCAATCGCAGGATGTTGCTGACGGGCTTGTTTGAACCACGTCTGCGATTGATGTTCCTGCACCTCGACGCTCAGATACCCTTTTTTTGGCAGCGTGCACTCATCAAGCATCTCACCGAGCGTATGCTGATTGGCCGGTGAGTGGAAACCACGATCGAAGCTGCACGCCCTAAGGTCGGGAAAGCTTTGCTGGGCTTCACCAATCACCGGTACGGCATGGTCCACATCAGAGCCATCCCACATGATGCGGTGATGCAGAACAAACCGGTGCTGATCCTCAACCACGCAGACCGGTACGCCGAGCTCCTGCGAGACACCGGCCTTGCCTTTGACAATCCAG
>JAJDZL010000137.1 GCA_022824665.1 Gammaproteobacteria bacterium
CCATGCTCATCAAATATATTCATCACTGATGCTGTCAGGTGCCGTTCGATCTGGATCACTGCGCCGAGCTCTTCATTAAAGAAAAAGGCGATCGGGTCCGTATCCCGTTTAATTTGAATATCGAGCCCAACTCGTCCGGCAAACGCCATTTCGCACAGTGTTGCAAACAAACCGCCATCTGAACGATCGTGATACGCCAATAGCTGTCCTTGTTTGATTAATGTACCAATGGCGTTGAAAAACCCTTCGAGCCAGGTCATTTCGTCGATATCCGGTACGCTGCCGCCGACATGATTATGTGCCTGGTGTGCGACAGACATCCCCATTCGATTCTTACCCGCACCGAGATCAATCAGTATCAGTTCACTTTCAGGGTCTTTTTTGAGCTGCGGCGTGAGCGAATGCCGTACATCTCTCAGCGGTGCAAAAGCCGTCGCGACAAGTGATACCGGCGCATGGACGCGCGCTTGATTGCCGTCAATGCCCTGCCATTCAGTGGACATGGAAAGCGAGTCCTTGCCGACCGGAACTGACAAGCCCAACTTCAGGCAGACGTCCTCGGCAACACTTCGAACAGCGTCGTAAAGCGCTTTCGATTCACCCGAAACGCTGGCTGAAGCCATCCAGTTGGCGCAAATCTTCACCTCACTAAGCGTGTCGACACTGGCAGAGCGTAAATTCGTCAGCGCTTCACCGACCGCGATTCTGGCACTTGCAGCAGCATCCAGCACGGCAATTGGTGAGCGTTCACCAATGCCCATCGCCTCACCGCAATAAGACTGGTAGCCTGCCAGGGTTACCGCTGCATCGGCGACTGGCACCTGCCATGGTCCGACCATCTGGTCACGGTGAATGAGTCCGGACACAGTCCGGTCACCGATCGTAATCAAAAAAGACTTGTCTGCAACACTTGGAAATCGAAGCGTACGTCTGGCACAGTCTGCAAAACTTGCCACATCAAATGCTGTCATTTGTTCGCTGAAGTCTTCTGACCGCGTGCGGTCTTTTCTGTCAGGCTGCGGAATCGCACCCAGCAAAAAATCAAGACTGACATTGACCGCGTTCTCACTATCGTCTTGTTTCACGACCAGGGTATCACCTTGGGTGACTTGACCAACCACCTGCCAGGGACAGTTTTCCCGGCGACAGATTTCAGCAAATTGACTGAGGCTTGTTTCTTGTACAGCCAGTACATAGCGCTCCTGCGCCTCATTGCACCAGATCTCCATGGGCGACATTCCGGTGTCATCAACAGGGATTTGCTGAAGCCCGATTTCGGCACCGCGGCCGGCCGCATGTACGATCTCCGGCAGCGCGTTTGACAAACCACCTGCACCAACATCATGAATCGACAAAATTGGATTTTCCTCGCCCAGCTCCCGACATCGATCAATTGTTTCCTGACAGCGTCGCTGCATTTCGGGATTGCTGCGCTGTACGGAAGCAAAATCCAGATCCTCCTCGGAGCGCCCCTGCCCCAGACTCGAAGCCGCGCCGCCACCGAGGCCAATCAGCATCGACGGACCACCAATTACGATCAATAAATCACCGGCGCTTAGGCCCCGTTTGCTGATGTGCTGAGGGCGAATGCTGCCAATTCCTCCCGCGAACATAATCGGCTTATGAAACCCGTACCAGTGCGATCGCCCGAGATTCGACGTTTCAAACGTTCTGAAATAGCCGCCGATATTGGGCCGTCCGAACTCATTGTTGAAAGAAGCAGCCCCAATCGGCCCATCCAGCATGATTTGCAGGGGTGAGGCAATTCGACCGGGGCGGCGCTCGGCTAACTCCCATGGCTGAATGTTGCCCGGAATTCTCAAATGAGAAACCGAAAAGCCACATATCCCGGCCTTGGGTTTGCCGCCAATGCCGGTCGCCCCTTCATCCCTGATTTCCCCGCCTGCGCCGGTTGCTGCACCGGGATACGGCGATATTGCAGTTGGATGGTTATGTGTTTCCGCCTTGAAAACAATGTGCGAGGGCTCTTTTGCAAGGTACTGATAGCGATTTGACCGGGCTTTATGTGCAAAGAGATTTGCCTTTTGGCCTGCAATGACTGCGGCGTTGTCTTCATATGCAACCAGCGTGCCCTGCGGATTTCCCTTGTGGGTTGCGCGAATCATGGAAAACATTGATTGGGCTTGTTTTTCACCATCAAACGACCAGCTGGAATTGAAAATTTTGTGGCGGCAGTGTTCCGAATTGACCTGTGAAAACATCATGAGCTCTGTTTCTGTTGGATTTCGAGCCTCGGCAACGAACCACTCATGCAAATAGGCAAGCTCTGAGCCTGACAGTGCGAGACCCATCTCCTGATTGGCTGTCTCGAGCGCACTGATACCGTCCGACAGTACGTCTATGGTGCGCGTAGGAGTCGGAACGCGGTGGCTGAATACGCTTCGAATATCCTGTTCACGTCGCAGAACCGACTCGGTCATTCGGTCATGCAGCAGCAACTCGAGCTCGCTTTTTTGGGACAGGCTCAGCGCCTCGTCACACTCAAAATGCCACACGGTTCCCCGTTCGATGCGATCAAAGCGACTGAATCCGCAACGATTCAGGATGTCACTTGCCTTGGTGCTCCACGCTGATGTGGTGCCAAGCCGTGGCGCAACGAGAATCAGATTTTCTGCGACCAATGCGGAACGACCAACAGCCTCACTGTCAATGATTCCAAGGATCGATTCAATTTGGCGGTTCGTCTCAGGAGACGGTGCTACTGATAGAAAGTAGCAATGATTAGCCTGCAATGAATGCAAGCTGAGTGCCAGTGTCGCTCGGATACTGTCTAGCAGCTGACGGGTTCTGAAGTCAGACTTTGCCAGTCCACCTCTAGCGCAAAAAACTTTTTTGGTCACCGTCAGCACTCAACATTTTGTGTACAGACCGCGAGGTGAGATCTCAGCGACGCTGAGCGAGACGTTCAAACGGTCGATATGCCTAACCGTCTTGCCGCAATCTCATAGGACTCAACGACATTTCCGAGATCCTGACGGTATCGGTCTTTATCCAGTTTTTCCCGAGTTTCAGCATCCCACAGCCTGCACCCGTCAGGCGTAAACTCGTCTCCCAGGTATAACTGCCCGTCATAGCGGCCAAACTCCAGTTTGAAATCAACCAGGATAATGCCAGCATCCCGAAATAGCGGCACCAGCACCGCATTGGTCGCAAACGTCAACTCCGTCATCCTGTTGATCTCTTCATCGGACGCCCAATTGAATGAACGAATATGGTATTCGTTAATCATGGGGTCGTGCAGCTCATCATCCTTGAGGAAGAATTCAAAGGTCGGCATTTCCAGCTCCAAACCGTCCTCGACACCCAAACGACGACAAATTGATCCGGTTGCGATATTCCTGACGACGCATTCAACCGGAATCATATCCAGATGTCGAACCAGGGATTTTGTATCGTCAACCATCGACAGCAAGTGTGTCTTGACACCGCCTTGTTCCAGTTTTTGCATGATGAAGGCGTTGAAGTGATTGTTGACCAGACCTTTGCGCGTCAGTGACGCGGTTTTGCGGCCATCGAATGCGGACGTATCGTCGCGAAATTCCATCAGCAGAGTTTTGTCATCGTCAGTTGCGAAAATTGACTTTGCCTTTCCTGAGTACATCAAGGCACCCTGATTCATCGTCTTCTCCTGGAAACTAAATTAGTGATAAACAATTGCGGTCAAGAGGACTGCCACTAAAGTACACCGACTCCCTTCATCGCCGTACGCACATGTTCATGCACATGATCGGAAAGCGGTAACAAGGGCAGCCTCAAACAATTCTTGATATAGCCCTGCTCGGCAACAACCCACTTGGCAGGAATCGGATTGGATTCAATGAAGACTGCGTCGTGTACTGGGTCAAGGCGATCATTTAATTCTTTAGCGAGCCTGGCATCCCCTGCAACAGCCGCGCTACACATCTCATGCATCAGTTTGGGTGCGACATTTGCAGTGACCGAAATGGTACCCTTGCCGCCGGCCAGCATCAGATCCATTGCAGTGGCATCCTCCCCGGAATACGATGCGAAATCATCCGGGGTTTGTTCGATCAGTCTGCGGCCCCGTTCGACATCAGCCGTCGCGTCCTTGATGCCAATAATGTTATCGATGTGACTTAACCGAATCGCAGTGTCGTTGTCGAGATCGCTGGATGTTCGACCCGGCACGTTGTACAGGATCTGCGCAATGGGCACAGACTCAGCAATCAGCTTGAAATGCTGGTACATACCCTCCTGCGTCGGTTTGTTGTAATACGGAACAACCAAAAGACAGGCATCTGCACCAAGCTCGTGCGCCGCACGCGTTAAGTCCAGTGCCTCTTTGGTGCTGTTTGACCCGGTACCTGCAATGACCGGTATGCGCCCGGCTGCACACTGGATTGTTCTCTCAATCACAGTGTGATGTTCATCGTGGCTGAGCGTGGCTGATTCACCCGTTGTACCAACCGAAACAATGCCATCAGTACCTGAGTTGATGTGATGTTCAATCAACCCTTCTAATGCATCAAGATCTAAAGATCCATCTTCATGCATCGGGGTGACGATTGCAACAATACTGCCTGTAATCATATTGACTTATTTCTCCAACAGCAGGGAACGGTTGAACTTCTTATCGACTTGAACTGCGTCTGCGCGCGGTTTTAAGTTTGTAAATTCCCGATGGTAACTCGACCGGTACTCCAAACGGACTTTGCACTTTACACATCAATGCCGGAAATTTAATGATCACACCCTGTCTTCGCCAGCATATTGAGCAGGACAAGCCCTTAACTCAAAATACTTCGCAGTTGCATGGTCCTCAGAGCACGCGGCTTGTTTGAATAACTCATTGATAGTTGGTGAGACAAAGGATAAATTATATAATCAATCAAATTCTGACAGACCGAGATTGTGCTCCCTTAATTACGTTTCAAGTCTTTATAAGCATCGATATTATTAACTGTTAATATTTCTATTTAGTACGTTATCTCATATATTAATATGTTATTGTTATATTATATTATTAATTCATATTTGAAACAATCACAGTCATCGAGACGCCATTTGGTCTGCAGGTATTCAAGTCGCCTTTTTTGTGTCATTCAACACAATCGAAGCGTAAGAATCAGTTCAAGTTGTGCGAACTTCACCGTAGCAGACCTGCGGTAATATTACGAGCGCTTACCAGTCACTTTATTCAGCTTGACCCGCTACTTTGCAATCTAAATTACTGACGTACGAAAAAGATTATGGGAAACAGACTATCAAAGATATACACCAGGACCGGCGACGATGGAACAACTGGACTCGGCGATGGCACACGCACACCGAAAGATTCCCGACGAATTGAGGCATTGGGGGCAATTGATGAGCTCAATAGCTGCATCGGCCAGTTGCTGAGCCATGACATTCCTGAGGACGTCGACCAGTGTCTATTCGGTGTCCAACACACCCTGTTTGACATCGGTGGCGAGATGTGCATACCTGAGTTCAGACTGGTTGACGAAGCCCGCGTAAAGGAACTCGAAAAAAGCCTTGATCAATTCAACCAGGACCTGGCACCGCTTAAGGAATTTATCCTGCCTGGGGGCACACCAGCCGCCGCCATCTGCCACAGTGCAAGAAGCATCTGCCGAAGAGCCGAGCGCAGAGTGCACTCTCTTGCTAATCAAGAAGATGTATCGGAAGCCTCCCGCCAGTACCTCAACCGGCTATCCGACCTCCTGTTCGTGGTCGCACGCTACCTGAATCAACGCTCCGGAGTGGATGATATCCTGTGGAAGCATGATCGAAGCAGGCCGAAGTTCAAGAAAGCCTCTCAATCCTGATTTATCGCTCTAAAGCCGGTCTGAATTCCGATTTCAAAACGTTTGCTATTCTGCCTTCTGGGTAACCGGAAGTAGAGTACAACTTTTCGAATGTTGAGCCATGGAATCACACAGTTGTTCTACCTGATTCGATTTCTCAACAGAAATCGAATGTTCGCACGCCGACGGAAACATACAGTAATTGTGCTGTTGCCAATACCGATTTTGGCGATGACACTACAGGCCGCCTTGGACATCGTAGGCCAAAAAAACTCCCTCCAACCAATATTCAATTAATTTCACATTTTTTATTTTCCGTCATTCATCATGCCCTGAACCAAGGCATTTGCAGCTGACGCCCGCTGGCCTTAAGCGGCTCAAGATGCGGCTGTCAACGCCGGTATTGCGTTTATTCAACTATTGGTTCGTAGGAGACCTGATGGCTGTGCTCAACAAAGACCCCAAGTACAAGGAGTTTTTCT
>JAJDZL010000153.1 GCA_022824665.1 Gammaproteobacteria bacterium
TGAACAAGGCATTGAACAAGGTGCTGAACGCAAGTCGCGGGATATATTGTTGCATCAGCTAACGAAACGGTTCGGCAGTTTGGATGCTGCAGTTGAAACCAGGGTGGCAAAGGCTTCAGGACCGCAGCTTGAAGCGTGGCTTGACCGCGTGATTAGCGCACCATCCTTGACAGAAGTGTTCGAGTAAACACGCTGAGTATTTCAATTGAGGCTTGGCAAAGAATATGGCAAAAAGAGGATTTCCAAAGTGGCAGGAAGAGTTTTTTCAGCGTGGCATTGAACAAGGCATTGAACAAGGCATTCAACAAGGGATTGAACAAGGTGCTGAACGCAAGTCGCGGGATGTATTGTTGCATCTGTTAACGAAACGGTTCGGCAGTTTGGATGCTGCAGTTGAAACCAGGGTGGAAAAGGCTTCGGGACCGCAGCTTGACGCGTGGCTTGACCGCGCGATTAGCGCACCATCCTTGACAGAAGTGTTCGAGTAAACTTAAATTGAGCGCTAGCCTTTCCTTGTTGAAAGATCCTTGTGAAGCATACAGATTTGCTCCCATGTTTGTTCAGGGACTGCAAGTACCCCTGCGCACTGCTGTTTATGCAGTCTTTCACGTTCTCCCGGAATTTCCACCTGCTCAAACCCCTCAGCAGGTGGACAGTTTCTAACCTCTGTCAGTATCTCTTCTGCGACCGCATGAAATTGTGAATCAACGCGCTGTAGCTTCATATCTATTGCGATAACAAGCCAATTCATTTCTGTTGTTGCAGGACCAAGCAGTGCTTCACCCATGAGTTCCGCAACCAGCGACAGGCCAAAGCCTTTATGCCCGCCTGCAGAAAGAATCGCACCGCCAGCGAAATAGTCTTCAGGGTCCGTAGTTGGATTTCCATTGCGGTCGATGACACAACTTTCCGGTAACCTGCCCCCCGCAGATCGCGCCGCATAAATCCAGCCGCCAGCGATTTTTGATGTGGCAATATCTGCCACCACCGGTCCTCGGTCGCCACCCGGAATGCCGATGCACCAGGGATTTGTCGGTAATACACCCCTGGCACCACCATACGGTGCAACCTGTCTCCAGTGTTTACGGTTGCCACCACCCATGCAGATGGTCATAAATCCCTTCGCGGCGGCATCGTCAGCGTACGCGCCAAGACGCCCGGTATGACCGACATTGCGAACTGCAATAACCGAAATCCCAGCGCGCGCTGCGTGTTCCACGCCGCGCTCGTACGCGAGTGTCATCGCGGGAATGCCTATCCCGCCTTGACCGTCAACCACCTCTCGCTCTCCAGGCACCAGTTGTGGCAACACATCTGCAAGCATATATCCGGATTGCAGTTGTTCGGCATATTGCAATACTCGCAAAACACCGTGACTTTCTACACCGCAAAGTGTTGCGTCGACAAGATGCTCGGCTACCAGCAAAGCAATGTCGGGCTTACAGTTGAGGCGTTCAAGGATTTCCGCAGTTCTGGTCTTTGCCTCGTCAGCGGATACCGCGACTCTTGCGCCTTCAAATTCCAGTTTGGTTGATACTTCGTTCATCACATAACACCGTTCAGAAACAGGTTGTCTCCATCATCAATTCGCGGTGAATTTTACTTCGACTGCATATCTGTTTAGGCAGCTTATCCGGTTGCGCAAATGAACGGAAAAGCACACGTAAACTCTAATCGGTCTGGAGCAGGCCTGGTATCTTTAATTCATCATGCGACTTCAGGCATCAGCATTAGCTACACTCAGATCAGCTAGACTGAGGTTCGTTCGACAAGACAACCACTTTCGCAGATCGCCTGTCGCCGAAATCGATGCTCATCATATTGCCGCTTAGTGACTACAATAAATTTATTGCCACAACAATACGGAAAGGAAAATTAGATGATTCCAATTTCAGGTTATGCAGACCACTGGTGCGTTGGACACAATGAAACCATTCAGTTCAAAGTCAGCAGTGAGCTGAACGAACCGTATTCTGTCAGACTGGTCCGAATCACTTGTGCTGACCCCAATCCCGATGGCCCCGGAATCATTGAACATGATCTAAGCTCGGTGTTTACCGGGCAGTATCCCTCCAAAAAAAAGCCCGTCAAACAGGGCTCTTATGGAATCGTTCATGTCAAAAGCAGCCTGGCTGCGCAAAACGCATACACAGTCGCAGCCAATGTATGGCCAACACTACCCAACGGTGAGCGCCAGACGATCATCTGCCTGAAGGGCGAATCCGGACAGAATCTATTGGAGCTCTTTCTCGAAAACGGCCATCTCGGTGGACGCATCAACGAACAGTTGGATTTGCTGCTGGACTCGCGCATTGAGGAGCGGGTCTGGTATAGCGTGTGGTGTGCAATTGATCTTGCGCAGCAAAAAGCATGTATCGGTCAAACGCCGTTCGGCGAACAGTTTGCCGGCATCGAAGCTGCAATCGCCGAGAACCAGAATGCAGGAGAATACCTGCCCTGTCTAACGAAACTCAATCACGTGTTCATTGCCTCCTCCGGCTCCGGCGTGGATGCAACCCACTTCAACGGAAAAGTCGAAAGACCCAGTGTCCTCGAAAGCTGTTCTTCGCGAGGCTGGCTTATGGACTTAAAGCATCCTGACGAAAACAAAGGGGTGCTTGCGTGCTGGGACTTTTCAAAAGGTATCAGCACACAGAACATCACCGACGTCGGTCCGCACAAGTTGCATGGCTCACTGGTCAATTGCCCGACCCGCGCCATGCGAGGTTCGAACTGGAGCGGCAAAGAAATGGCCTGGAAACACGCGCCTCAGGAATACGGTGCAATTCATTTCCACGATGATGATCTTTACGACTGTCAGTGGGAAACTGATTTCGAGTTTACTGTTCCTGATGACTTTAAAAGCGCGATGTACTCGATGCGCATCGAGTGCCAGGATGCCTTTGAAGATATTCCATTTTATGTGCGCGCCAAAAAAGGCAAACCACAGGCCAAGATCTGCGTCATCATTCCCACCTTCACCTATACCGTTTATAACAACCAGGCGCGCTCGATTGCCAGCACCGAATACGAACAGTTGGTCGCGCAGCGAGGAACCCGACCCTGGACACCCGACACCATACGCGAATTCGGCCTGTCAACCTATAACTATCACACTGACGGCAGCGGCATTTGCCTGTCTTCGAGGCTGCGGCCATCGCTGACCATGCGGCCAAATTACATCACCATCTGCAGACCATTTGCCGGCTCTGGCATGCGGCACCTGCCGGCTGATACACACCTGTTTGCCTGGCTTGAACACCTCGGCCACGATTACGATGTGATTTCTGATGATGACATACACCTCGAAGGTGTCGAGGTTCTGAAGCCCTATCGCGTGGTTATGACGATGAGTCACCCCGAATATCACACCGCTAATACGCTGGACGCGATTTACGAATACTCCAGAAGCGGCGGGCGACTGATGTATATGGGTGGCAACGGGTTTTATTGGAAAGTCGGGATCAGGGACGACTTGCCGGGCATGGTCGAAATCAGACGGGCGGAAGGCGGCATTCGCATCTGGGCCGCTGAACCTGGAGAATACTACAATGCCCTGGATGGAGAATACGGTGGCATGTGGCTGCGCAACGGTCGTGCGCCTCAACAGTTGGCTGGAGTCGGCTTCACCGGACAGGGAGATTTTGAGGGCACTTACTACCGCCGAAACCCTGACCTGCCAGATGAATATACCTGGGTTTTTGAGGGCATCGACGACGAAATTCTTGGCGACTTCGGCCTAAGTGGCGGTGGTGCCGCGGGCTTTGAGCTGGATAGAGTGGATTATGGGCTTGGCTCACCTCTCAACACGGTGGTGCTGGCGAGCTCTGAGACCTATCCCAACCACTTTGTACTGGTTCCAGAAGAAATTCTGTCGCATGTCAGTACCCGTACCGGGGACCCGGTTGAAGAATTGATCCGTTCAGATATGATCATTTTTGAAACGCCTGGTAACGGCTTTGTATTTTCGGTTGGCTCAATCACCTATTGTGGCAGCCTGCCCTGGAGTGGATTTAACAACAATATCTCGAAGCTCACCCGGAACGTACTCGAGCGTTTTCTCAAAGAATAGTCGCTTCTTTCAAGTCAATCAGGAAATAGCCAGTGAGCAAATATTCATTTCCGGTAATTGTTGCGCTGGTATTGGGTGTCGTAGCCTATTTTTTGAACTGGGAGCTGTTGCTTTCGCTTGATTTCTCAGTCGTCTGGGAATACCGCGTCGTCTTATTAAAAGGTCTGATGGTGACGCTGGCGTTAACCGCGTGCGCGGCTGTTGCCGGCCTTGTTTGCGGCACAATGCTTGCCATTGCCAGCCAAACCAACTTCGCTCCACTTCGCTGGCTGGTCATCGCCTTTGTCGAAATCTGGCGCAACACGCCACTGCTGGTTCAGCTGATCTGGATTCACTTTGCACTGCCGCTGGTTACAGGAATTAACACAACAGCCCTGGAAAGCGGTGTAATCGGAATTACCCTGCAGGCAGCCGCTTATTTCACCGAAATAGTCAGAGCCGGCATCGAGTCTGTGCCCAAAGGTCAGTGGGAAGCCGCCTATTCACTGGCTTTACCGGCCAGAATTCGCTGGACCCGGGTAATTCTGCCGCCCGCGATTCGAACAATGATCCCGCCACTGGTGAATCTCACGATCAGTTTTTTCAAGGGTACCGCGATTCTATCGATATTGCACGTCAGCGAACTGATGACAGTTACCAATCGGATCAGCAATGTGACTTTCAAACCCGTCGAGCTGTTCAGCGCGATTGCGCTGATTTATTTTGTAGTTGGCATCGTTATGAGCAAAGCTACCCTGCGACTTGAATATGTTCTGCAAAATCGGGAACGCTGATGAGATTTGACTGGGACCAGTTAATCCGCTACAGTCCGGACCTGCTGCAGGCATTCGGCGTGACCATTTTGATATCCGCGCTGTCGCTCCTGATTGGTATCGTTATTGGTATGTTCGCCTGTCTCGGCAAACTTCAGCAACGGGGTCTCGCATTCAGGCTGGCGAATGGTTTCATTGATTTTTTCAGAACGATCCCGGAAGTCGTACTGATCTTCTGGGTGTATTCGTGTCTGCCACTGCTACTTTCAGTCCGGATATCCAGCGAAGCCTGTGGCGTCATTGCACTTTCATTGTTCAGCGCAGCCTATCTTGCGGAAATATTTCGAGCCGGGATACTGGCCGTACCCAAGGGGCAGGTGGACGCAGCAAAGGCGCTGGCGATCCCGAGGTACCACATCTGGAAGCGCATCATCATCCCGCCGGCAATCCGCAGAATGATGCCGGCATTTATCAACTTTCTTACTGAACTTCTCAAAGCCACCAGTTTGCTGTCAGCTATTGCAGTGGGCGAGATGGCGTACACTGCCAGCATCCTTGGCGCACAAACCTTGAGTTATTTTGAATTTCTGAGCGCCATTGCAGTACTGTATTTCGTGCTGATATTTCCATTCAGTCTAATGGCGCGTCGCGCGGAACGAAAACTGCTGAAAAAGACGGGGCACTAATCTCAATCAGCAATGCAAACCAGCAATCACATAAACGAAAGCTTCATAGCCTGCCGGAGTGTTTCAAAATTCTTTGGGACGTTCAAGGCACTTGATGATGTAACGATTGATATCAAGCAGGGTGAAATTGTTTGCATTGTGGGTCCTTCAGGCAGTGGTAAATCGACTTTTCTGCGGGTGCTGAACGCACTTGAGACGATTGACAACGGGGAAATCATCATCAACAAGGTGCGACTGCCTGGCGATCAAAAAGATGTCGAAGAAGTTCGACGGGAAGTCGGAATGGTATTTCAACAGTTTAACCTGTTCGAACACATGTCTATTCGGGAGAATGTAACGTTTGCCCCCAGGGTTTCGCGCGCAGTTGCGACGAAGGACGCGGACGAGCTGGCCGAAACCCTGCTCAAACGAGTGGGCATTATTGAACAAATTGAAAAATACCCCAACCACCTGTCAGGCGGTCAGCAGCAGCGGGTTGCCATCGCACGGGCTCTGGCCATGAAACCGCAGGCCATGCTGTTTGACGAACCCACCTCAGCTCTCGACCCCGAAATGGTCGTGGAAGTGCTCGATGTGATGCGCGAGCTCGCACACTCTGGAATGACCATGATTATCGTTACCCACGAGATGGGGTTTGCTAAGGAGGCCGCCAGTCGAATGCTGTTTATGTCAGCCGGCAAGTTCCTCGTCGATATGAGCACTGAACAGTTCTTCTGCGATCGGGACCATCCTGAGTTACGTCGGTTTATGTCCAATATTTTGTAACCCGATTCTCAAACAACGTCACAAAAAGCGGTTACAATTCAATATTCTGAGTCCAACAGGGATTCCAGAAATAAAGAAGATACTTGAAAAATGGAGGAATATCGTATGAGCATCAAATCTATTGCCATTAAATTTGGCGCGGTTGTGAGTTTGTTCGTATTCGGCATCGGCTCACTTTACGCGGCTGATGATCGAATTGCGGTGATCAAAGACAGGGGTGAACTGCTCGTTTGCCATGCTGAAGCACTGCCATGGGGCGCCAAAGATCCCAAGACTGGAGACTGGGTTGGCACAGACATCGAAGCGGCCAGGCATCTGGCCGGAATTATGGGTGTTGAATACAAACCGGTCGACTCCCAATGGGGAACACTGATCCCGAGTCTGGAAACAGATAAATGCGACATTGTTATGTCACCGATGTTTCGCACGGCGGAGCGCGCCATGCGGGTGCTGTTTTCCAATCCTTCAGGCTATGAAACTCAGGGTACCGCAGTACATATGGACTCTGACGCGCAGTCCCACAAAGACCTGGACAAAGAAGGCATGATTATCGCAGTCGGTTCCGGTACCGCTGATGAAGCCTTTGCCAATCGATTCTTCATGATGGCAGAAGTCAAGCCGCTGGTCAGCGATAAACTGTCAACCTATTTTCTTGAAGTGGCGAGCAAGCGTGCGGATGCGGTGCTCACTGACAGCTCATCGCTCAGGAACTTCATCAAGCAGAACCCTGGCATGAACCTGCGGATCATTGACGACGCGCCGCTCAATCCTCAAGGCTATGCGTACGCGGTGCTGCCGGGCCAATATCACTTTGTGAACTTTATCAACGTCTGGCTGGAGACAATCGAACAGCAGGGCCTCAAGGACCAGTGGTACGAAATGGTTACTGCCGAGTGATCTGAAGGTTACCTCGAAACTTGATACCGCCATGTTAGGGAGCAGACATTGAGCAATCCAGCCGAACGGGTTTCCCTGAAACCTGAATCGATTGCTGGCGGCGTAATGTCGCTCAACCGACTGATCGACCCGATGCGCGTCTTTGTGCGTGCATCGGGTGCCTACATGTGGGATGACACCGGCAAAAAATACATTGACTATCACGCCGCATTCGCCCCGTATCTGCTGGGGCACGCAGATGAAGATGTTAATCAGGCGGTCATTGATTCAATTCGTCGCAATGAATCGCTAATGGGCGCTGGCACCACGCCCTGGGAACACGAAATTGCCGATTTGCTGGTTGATGCAGTTCCCTATCTCGAGCAGGTGCAACTCACCAACAGCGGTACGGAAGCGGTCGCATTTTCAGTACGACTTGCCCGCGCCGCAACCGAACGAAATGACATTGTCTTTATGCAGGGGGGCTACAACGGCTGGATGGATTCCGTTGCATTCAACCTGATGGATCCCGCAGCTGCTTTTACCAATCACCAAAGTGGTGACGAACACTCACTGAGGCCTATCTCCGCCGGTATGCATGCGTTTACCCCGCAAGGTGCCCATGCAGTGGAGTACAACGACCGGGATGCAGTCCAGGCAGTGGTGGAAACCGGCAAGGTTGCCGCGGTCATTGTCGAGCCCGTACTGCAGAATATCGGCATTGTAAAACCGTTGCCAGGCTACCTGGAATTTTTGCGGGAACTTTGTTCCGCGCATGGTACATTACTGATTTTTGATGAGGTGAAGACCGGATTTCGGCACGCGCTTGGCGGCTATCAGTCAATCTGCAAAGTCGCGCCGGATTTGAGCGTGTTCGGAAAAGCAGCCGCCAATGGCTACCCGCTTGGGGTGGTTGGCGGCAAAGCTGAGTACATGGCCTTTTGCTGTCACCCGGATCCCTCGCGCAGAGTGCTGATCGCGGGCACCTATAATGCCCACCCCTTTGTAGTCGCTGCGGCCACCGCGACAGTTCGAAAACTCAAATCCCGCGGGGAGGAAATTTATACTCACCTCGAGCAGCTGGGTGAACGTATGGAATCCGGGCTCAAGTCGCTTTTTTCATCGATGGATTATCCGACGACCATTGTACGGGTCGGCTCCGCTTTCGTCGTTTATTTTATGGATCATGAACCCACCAACTGGGCGGATATTGCCCGCAGCAATGATGCTGAACGGGACGTTCGCTACCGCAAGGCATTGATTGAAAATGGTGTGTTTCATTTTCCGGTCACGACCAAGCAGGGCAGCATCTCGTTTGCACACTCCAAAGCAGATATAGACGAGACGCTGTCAATCACCGAAGACGTTTTGAAGCGCCTCGATTGAATATTCCCTGGGCACGCGAATTACACGCGCCCCACATTCACCCGCAAATCAGCGCGCGGCTGGCGCAATCAGTCGGCAGCTTCAACATACATACGCTCACCCCAGAAGCCTGACTTCCAGACCTTGATGCACTCGGCTGCAAAGGCCTCTAATTCTTCGATGTCAGCCGCGGTTGCAAAGATGTTTCCGGTATTGCCGCCGCTCGGGCCATAGAGGTTATTGCCCCGATCGTAAAAAAGCGCGATATCGACAATGTGAAAGTCGCTTTCCAGGGTCCAGGACTCCGGCGGCAGCAAGCCGTCCGGATGAAAAATGTACATCAGGTCGCCCGGTGCAGGAAACATACACAGCCACTCCTTGGGCGGGTCTTCGCCAAATACCGGTTCAACCGGCAGCAGCGTATAGATTTCGTGGTTGGCGTATTTGGCATGCCACATATCGCCTTCAAACGGGAGCGCCTTGCTGATGATTTCACAGGTTCTGGGGGAATTGTCCCAACGCAATTTCAATTTGACGCTGGCTCCGTTGTTACGCATTCCCACGCGTACGTACTTCAATCTGTTACTCATTATCTTGCTCCCCCTGACGTGTGAACATCGATTGGAATGGTGAATGCCAAGTTTGTGCTCAGCTCATGGGGATTATAGTTTTGCTGATTGTGAGTGTTGTTGCCGGGAAATTTGTTAATCGGTGGTACAGGACGCGCAACAAATTCTGCAAGGCCGGCAATTCAGTAAAATCTCGGTAAAGCAATTCACCAAGGCGCTAATCTTTATGTCAAACTCAAAAATGTCCTCGTGGTCAAAGCCAAGAGTCGCCATCGGTGGGATTTGGCATGAAACAAACACTTTCGCAGCTGACCATACAGGCTACGAAGAATTCGCATCTTATCAACTCGCAAGGGATCGCGAGCTGATCAGCAAATACCGCAGCACCAACACCGAGCTTGGCGGAATGATCCAGGCCTTGGATCAACTCGATTTCGAACCGGTTCCAACGCTCTTTGCCGCGGCAGTACCCTCGGGGCTAATCGAACACCAATGTTTCTGTCAACTGGTTGATGAGCTAATTGAGCGAATTCAAGCTGCCCTTCCGTTGCAGGGAATTGCATTAGCGCTGCACGGGGCTGCAGTAGCTGATGGTTTTTACGATGCCGATGCACATGTTCTCGAACGGGTTCGGGAAGTTGTCGGCAACGATGTCCCGGTTGTGTCAACGTTTGACTACCATGCAAATTTGAGTGCCAGGATGGTTGAAAACGCGTCGATACTGATCGGCTACGATACCTACCCGCATACTGATATGGCTGCGCGGGGTGCAGAAGCGATCAAGCTGCTTGAGCAATTGATTTCAGGCGAGATCAGATTTCACTCGGCCTTTCGAAAGCTGCCGCTTTTGACCTCGCCCCTGAAACAGCAGACCGATGAGTTGCCCATGTCGCAAGTGATGCAGGAACTTCGACACTGCGAATCGAATCCCGACATCGCCTGTGCTTCCGTCGCAATGGGGTTTCCCTACAGTGATGTCGCTCACCTCGGCGCGTCGGTTGTCGCTTATGGCTACGACTCCGAGCAGGTTAACACGGCTGCGGATTCGATTGCCGCGCACATCTGGAATTCAAGGCATGATTTTCAGGAACACACTGTATCGGCTGAAGAAGGTATCAGACAGGCTGTCGACTCCCCCGATTTTCCGGTCATCATCGTGGAGGCAGCCGATAACATCGGTGGCGGCAGTGCAGGCGATGGGACTGGAGTGCTGCGAGAACTGCTCAAGGTAAAAGCTGCCAGATCAGTGATCGTCGTCTATGATCCGGAAGCAGTCGAATTGGCTGAAAAAGCCGGCGCGGGGGCAAAACTTTCGATACCAATTGGTGGAAAGTCCGATAAGCACCATGGTGAACCTGTCAATGCCACTGTCGCTGTCAAGTCTGTTTCCGACGGTGAATTTGTGCACAAGGGCTCCTACATGACCGGGTATATTACATCGATGGGGCGAACTTCACTGGTTGAATCCGACGGTGTTCAGATTGTGCTGACATCAAAGCGCACCATGCCGTTTGATGCTGAACAGCTGCGCTGCCTGGGAATCGAGCCTGACCAACAAAAGATAATCGTTGTCAAAGCAGCGATTGCCTGGAAAGCGGCCTATGGAGATATCGCCAAACGCGTACTTGTCGTCGACACACCGGGTGTTTGCGCTGCTGACCTTTCCCGGTTAAACTATCGCAAACGTCCAATACCTCTATATCCGCTCGAACAAGACACCCACGACTCATTCCAGGAAAATCCATGACCATCCCGAAAGAACATGTGTTTTCGAAGCAGGAATTCAAAACGCGGCTGCACAACACCCGCAAAGTGATGGAGACGCGCAACATCGACTTGTTGATCCTGCACTCGGCACCTAATATTTATTACCTTAGTGGTCACCACACACTGAACCTTTGGGACTATCAGTGTCTGCTCGTACCCCTGACGAGCCCGCCTGTCATGGTGCTTTGGCAGTTCGAGCGCGGACGCTTCGAAGCGTCGGCCCAGATCGCTGAGCTAGAGCTTTACGAAACGCATGCGGATCCCATCCAAGCAACGCGCGACGCTTTGACAAAACGCGAACTTTTGCAAGGCACTATTGGCATTGAAGCGCAAAGCCGGTACCTGGTGCCAAAACTGCATGATGCATTAAGGGACGCGCTAACCGGAGCAAATGTTGTTAACTGTTCCGGTCTGGTCGATGGCGTCAGAAACATCAAGTCTGAGGCAGAACTGATTGTGATGAGCAAAGCTTCAGATATTACCAGCGAGGCTATCGATATCGCTTTCAAAGTCACCTCAGAAGGCTTTAGCAAGCCTCACGGCGTTACCGACTCTGAAATCGCCGCCGCGGTAGCGCATGAACTGATTGTGAAAGGCAGCCTCGGTTTTTCGGTCTATCCAATCGTTTCAGCCGGCTATCGGTCGGGAATGCCCCACAACAGCAACTCGGGCTATAAAATTCGCGACGGCGATCCGGTATTCGTTGAATGTTCTCCCAGTTTTCACTGGTACCACTGGCCACTGATGCGAACCTGTGTGGTCGGCGAAGTTAATCCCAAAGTGGCGGCGTTCGCGGAGCTCGAAAAAGATATCGTCGCAGCAATGCTGGATGCTGCAAAACCCGGTGTGCTTGCATCAGATATCGCCGCAATTGCTGAATCAATGATCGCTCCAATACGCGACGAGATACTGTTCCATGAAGTATACGGATATCCTGTCGGCATTGGTTTTCCGCCTACCTGGGGTGAAGAGTCTGGCTTTGCGATCGTCACCAACAATCATCGTCCGCTGCAAGCTGGCATGGTTTTTCATATTCCCATGACGCTGCGCGTTAATGGAGAATTTGGAGTCGGACTCAGCGAAACATTTATTGTTTCCGAAGATAGCGCACCGATTACCCGGAGTCAGGTTCCGCTTGAGCTGCACCGAATCAAACCATGAGCTTGAAGTTCGATCAATCGAAGAAACTTTTTG
>JAJDZL010000057.1 GCA_022824665.1 Gammaproteobacteria bacterium
TGACGATCACGAAAGCCTGCTTTACCGTGCAGTACCAACGCACGATGAGGCAACCCCCTCCGGCAACGGTGTTGCCGCTGAGGTGCTGCTCAAACTGAGCTACCTCACCGGTGAGACGCGCTACCATGATGCCGCAGAAAATATCATTGGAGCACTGCAAAGCGGTGCAGCCAATATGCCTTCAGCATTTGGCTCAATGCTGATTGCGATGGAAAAGATCATCACACCCAAATCAAGCCTGATTATTCACGGTGAAGCACCGATGGTCAGCAGTTGGGCTAAAGCCTGTATCGCTAAGGGTCCACAAAACCTGACTGTCTACCCGGTACCGCGAGATGCCAATAGGGTACCGAATCAAATTGCCAGAAGCTCGGGAACGAACAAGGGAACTGCTGCTTACCTTTGTGAAGGGTTTACCTGCTCTAAACCCTGTTTCTCGCTTGAAGAATTGCTGGAAATCCTGCCACAGAAAAAAATTCGTGCGTCAAACTGACCGCGCTATTGCAATTCGACGTTTGGGCAAATATCGCGCAGCATATCGATTAACCGGCGCGCGGTGCACGAAGCGCGCAAATGTACGACTAGGTGGTATGTTTACGCCGGTAAATGGCCACCGCCAGGAACACAACGGCTGCGAAAACCAGCACGCCAATATAGCCTGACGACCCCCAAATCGTCATGCCAAAGCCAGCCATACCTGGTGAAACGGTGCCCGCCACACCCCAAATCAATCCAAACGCAGCGTTACCGGCTGCAAGCTGCGCGCCGCGGAACCTGGCTCCCATTATTGTTAATGCAACGGTATAGATTGCAGCAATTGCGCCGCCCCAGATCAGCATCAGAATCCAAATCCAGACTTTAGTATTGATCATCAGCGGTAAAGCCAATGCGCCAGCCAGGATCAGCAGCCCACAGATGATCAACAGCACGTAGCGGTTCATGCTGTCTGCCAGACGGCCAACCAGCGGCTGTGCGGCCATCGAACCGATGGCGAGTATAGTCAGCAACAGCGCTGCATTCGACTCTGGCAATCCATGCTGAAGCGCATAAACAGGCAGCAGCGTAATCAGTGCGGACTCTTCATATGCCATCAAGGTGCCAGCAGCCACCAGCGTTGGTGCCAGTAGAAAGAACTGCCAGACATGGGACACTGTTCCGCCGGAAAAATCAGGATTCGATTCGCGTGTCCAATAAAGCGGAATCAGCGCGAACGTGATGACGACTATAGCCAGCATAAACGGCAGATTCCCCTCGGCCCCGAAAAATACGATAAATAGCGGCGATGCTCCCAAAGTGGCACTGAAGACAAACGTATAAAGTCCGAGCACCCGCCCCCGATATCGATCCTCTGCAATCTCATTGATCCAGGTCTCACTGACCACGAAAAGAATCGTGCCGGCAATACCCATTGCAAATCGACATACGAACCAGACAAAGACGTTGTCGAATAACATCATCAGTGTAATGAACAGTAGATCTGAACAGATCGAGATAAACACCAGCCGCGTAACGTTGAAACGGCGCATCATCAGCGGAATAAGCGGTGAGAATATGATTGACGCCAGAAACGGCAGGGCACCCATAACACCAATCCACGACGGCGGGTAACCCCGAAATTCCATTTTCAGGCTGATTAACGGGTAAAAGAAGCCAACCGTCAGCCCATAAACTGAAAGAACACTGATGATGGCAAGCAGAATTCTGCGGTGGTTGGGATCGGGCATGATCCCGCGAATGTAGCGATTCATGTGACTTCGATCCAGACACCACCGCGACGGGTGTCACCAAATCCTTCTACTTGATCACCACACTGCCTGGCCGTATGCGCACCGCCAAAAAAAATATCTGAGCTCGCAAACAGTGTCGGTTCGCCGCTCATGCGCAAAATCTGCTCAAGTTCGGGATTGCCAAACAGGTTTTCTGCATAAGCCGCTTCGTGATGAAAATGCAGGCGCGGTGCCTCAACAGCCTGCCTGACTGACATACCAAAATCAATCAGATTGATCAGCACCTGTTGAACAACCGCGGGAATGCGATTCGACCCGCCGGTACCGAGAACAATCTGCGAGCCATCTTGACCAAATGCAACGCTCGGTGCCATCATGGAGCTCAGCCGCTGCTGCCGAGGCCACCCGGTCAGGCCATAGGGATTCACGTCGTGCTCACCCATCATATTGTTGAGCATGACTGAAGTACCGGGAATCATGGTGCCGCAGCCCTCACCGTTGCTGACTGAAACAGAGACTGCATTTCGATGTCGATCAATGATGGAAATATGAGTCGTGCCATTCGGTGACGGTAAATGGCGCTTACGATTGGCCTGGTAAGTCTCCAGCAACCGCGCATCAAATCCGTTATCGGTATCCGCAGCTGAATTGTTTTCCAGCCGCCCACAGTGCTCAAGCGTCTTTGCCAGCGCGCGCAGGTGCTCCGTCGACCCGAAGCGGTGCCTGGCAAGATTGAGATTCTGAAGCCGGCTCATGGCGAGACCAATCAAAATGCCCCCGCTCGACGGCGGCGGATTGAGCAGCAATCGAAAATTGTTGTAGCTGACTGTAAGCGGTTGTCGCAATTCAACCTGGTAAGCCGTCAAATCGTCATAGCTGATCTGGCCGCCGCGTTCGCTGATTTGGTGGATCGAACGGGCCACCTCACCTCGATAAAAAAGCTCATCACCTTCGATCGACAGCGACTCAAGCAGGTCACAGTAATGCGGAAAATTTGCCGTCTCACCCAACTGCAATGTCTGGCCCGGGCTGTGCTTGCTCTCAAAAATGCCGCGGGCTGATTCCGACAGGTAAATCGGCGTCAATATGCGCAGCACATGTGCCTGCATCTGATTGATTTCGACTCCTTCCCGAATTATTTGGCATGCCGGTTCAATCAACTCCCGCATGGGCATCGTTGCATGGCGCCGGGCCACCTCAAAAATGCCTTTCACATAGCCGGGCACCGCACTGGTGCCGGCACCGATGATAAACTCCTGCTGGGTATCGCCAAAATCACAGATGAAGGTTTCTGTGCTGATCTCACTTGATTCCCGGTGCTGGCGCGGCGTCTGTACGAAAAAGTCGAACAGCACCGGCGCGCGGCCTTCGGGGCTCGCCATCAGAAAGCCGCCACCGCCAAGCGACGCAAGCGCGGGCTCGGTAACACAGACCGCGTAAAGTGCCGCAATCGCGGCATCAAAAGCATTGCCTCCCGCGGATAAAATATCTGCCGCGGCACCGGCAGTTTTGGGGTGTCCCGCGGTTACAATGCCCTTATTCACCATCACTTGTCCGCAGCACGTGGAAATCCCAAGTTGCCTGCGACAATAATCTAAGGACGGCACTGTTCAAATTACATTCAAACACTATTGGAACCTGAAGCGATGTTTAACCACATAAGAATACCGGAAAGCGGTCACAAAATAACGATAAAAGACGGTGCGCTGAACGTACCGGACAATCCCATCATCGGATTTGTCGAGGGGGACGGTATTGGCCCGGATATCACCAGCGCTTCCATGCGTGTGTGGGACAAGGCAGTCGAGCTCGCCTACGGTGGCCAGCGAAAAATCCACTGGTGCGAGCTGTATATGGGCGAAAAAGCAGGCAGCCTGTACGATGGCAACTATTTTCCCGACGAATCCCTCGCGGCCATTACGGAGCTCAAGGTCGCAATAAAAGGCCCCCTGTCGACACCGGTTGGCGGCGGATTTCGCTCCCTGAACGTGTCACTTCGCCAGGCACTTGACCTTTATGCCTGCGTCCGTCCGGTAAAGTACTTCAGCGGCGTTCCGTCACCTCTGAAGCGTCCGGAGGAAGTTGATGTAGTCATCTTCCGTGAAAATACCGAAGACGTATACTCTGGCATTGAATTCGTCGCAGGCTCGCCGGAAAACCAGAAACTCGCAAAGTTTCTGCGCGAAGAGATGAACGTTGATTTCGAAGTGAACGCCGGCCTTGGCATCAAACCGGTCAGTGAATATAGAACCAAGCGCCTGGTCAGGAAAGCGATTGAATATGCCATTGATAATGGACGAAAAAGCGTGACCCTGGTACACAAAGGCAACATCATGAAGTTTACCGAAGGCGCATTTCGCGCGTGGGGATACGAGCTGGCCAAAACCGAGTTTGCAGACACAACAATCACTGAAGCTGAGCTGTGGGACCAGTTTGACGGCGAGGTTCCGGAAGGTAAAGTAATCATCAAGGACCGCATAGCCGACATCATGTTTCAGCTGCTGCAGCTGCGCCCGGCCGAGTTCGACGTCATCGCCACAACCAATCTCAACGGCGACTATCTGTCCGACGCAGCGGCTGCAGAGGTGGGCGGTATCGGTATTGCACCAGGTGCCAATGTCGCCGATCACATTGCTGTTTTTGAAGCCACACACGGCACTGCGCCGAAATATGCGAACCAGAACAAGGTTAACCCGTCATCGCTGCTGCTCTCGGGAGTCATGCTGCTGGAGTACATTCGCTGGCAGAAGGCGGCCGATCTGATTAATCGGGCCTATCCCAAAGTTATCGAACGCGGAACCGTAACTTATGACTTTGCCCGCCTGACCAAGGGTGCGACCGAAGTATCCACAAGCGGGTTTGCCGATGCACTGATTGAGCAGATGCAAAGCAGCTGATTGACCGTGCGCCGATACCCTTTGGCGAACCTATCTTTAAGGTGTAAAGGAAAGGGAATTATGTAGATGGGTGCCGAAAGCCCTGCAAAGGAAGCCAGCCGGCCAGCCGGCTGGCTTCGTTGGTATCAGGGTGAGTGCTTATCTATGTCAGAATGTGAAGTTCCGCTAATAGACAGTATTGCGTCTCTCAGTTTTATTCCGACTACGCCGGTGATTTTATCTATCTTTATACCATTCTCGAATGCAACAGTATGTATCAACTCATATTGGCTCGGATTACTCTCTCCCAAGTCATTCAAAAGCTCCTCTTTACAATATTTGAAGCAATATTCTTGAATTTGATAGGCATTAAGATGTTTAGTTTCAGGAAGTAATATTTTTGCATATTTCCTTGCAATTTCAGCTGCACCAATTTGTTCGGAAATCTCAGTACCAAAATCTGTCAGGGTCAAAGGGCTTGATCTCTTAACCAACTGAACATCGACAGCTCCCAACAGCATGTCATGAATTTGTTCGTATTTCTTTTCTAATTTTTCCAAATTCTCTTTAATATGTTCAATACTTTTCTCAATTTTAGTTTTCCAAACAGGAATTTTCCAAAACAAAACTGACAGTATGATTATGGTTATCCATGGTGCAATCTTCTCAATTATTCCCTGTATAGAAGGGAAATCGTGCATTTTGGAATTCTCTTGTCACAAGTTAAATACGGATTGCGGATTATACGTGCAAAATTACGGTTACCGCAATTCCCGCTTAACTTCCACTGGCGTTACAAGCGACTTGATAGCCTTATCAAATGACGATTTGACTCTCATGTCTGCTTCAAGTTCAGCCATATTTGGTTGGTAGGTGTTTGGCTTTAGCCTCACCTCTGGACGTTTTTTCTTTGTTGTTTTCATTGCAATATTCTCCTTAAAAGTATTGATAGTTGATTGTGAATATGAACAGGCAAATATCACCAATCTCCAAAGTGATTGATGGCTTGTCCGTAGGTGGTCACTTCATCTGAATAAGTATGTTTTGTTTGGATTGTGTCATTTAGCAATTTCATGCAAGGCATTTTGCACTCACATCGTTAGCGTCTCTACTCTTTTGCACCAACAACGACAGTCTTGCCGACTGTTCCGCGTCTAGCCTTTAACTTCTTATCACAGTGCTTGTTGCGTTCCTTGCCCCTGAAGTGGCTTTCGTCTACTTCCACCGAACCCATAAACTGATTTTCAGTAACTTCGAGTACTTTACGAAGCCGGTGAGCCAAAAACCATGCAGACTTTTGGGTTATGCTGAGTTCCCTGTGCAACTTCACTGACGATACACTTTTTAGACTGGTCGTGAACATATAGGTCGCAATCAGCCAGTCCTGATAGCGGATTTTAGCGCATTCCATTACTGTGCCTGTCTTAACGCTAAATCGCTTACCGCAGTTCTTGTAGTCTTTGCAGCGATAGGGCATGGACTTGTGGCTATTCGATTTCAGCACTCTATCCGATCCACAATGCGGGCACTCGATTTGGTCACCCCAACGCTGTTCGACAAACCAAGTTTCTGCAGCAACGTCGTCTGAGAATAGTTTGAAAAGTGGTCCAATTGTGATTCCTTTGCGGAAATTCTTGCATGGCACTCTTGGCATCTGTAAAACCTTGTTAACATTTTGTTATGAATATATTTTACAGGAAAGTACCGAGATTATTAAATTTTATTTCGGCAATCATATATATATAATTCGCTAAGGGCAAAAAGGTGTCGGAGGCACTGGCGGGCTAACTGGCCTCGACGCGAAAGTTCGGGTCTGCAGCCTGCCACAGGTACCAGCTCGCCACACTGCGAAATGGTTTCCAGCGCTCGCCGTGGGCCAGTAGCTCAGCGGGGCTCGGCAACTCGGCGCTTTGGTAGGCGACTGAATACCCGCGCCGTACGCCAAGGTCTGTTGCCGGCAAAACATCCGGTCGTCCCAGGTTGAATATCAACAGCATCTCGACCGTCCATGGGCCAATACCGCGAACTTTGCAGAACGCATCAATAATTTCCGTGTCGCTCATCGCACAAATGCTGCTGCGGGTCGGCAGCAGTCCCTGATCGGTCTTTTCCGCGAGATCCTTAACCGCCTTGATCTTGGCCAGTGACAGGCCGCAGGCGCGCAACTCCTCACCCGGGGTCTGCATGACAGCCGCGGGTGTCGGAAACGAATCGGAATACAGTTGCAGAATGCGCTTCAAGATAGCACCAGCCGCATGACCTGACAGCTGCTGGTAGACAATGGATTGCAACAAAGCCTCAAACAGCGTCAGGTGCAGTCTGAAATTTGGCTGAAAGTCGCCTACTTCGATCGTTAATTCGGCGAGTACCGGATCGACTGCCCGAAAATGCTGCAATGCCTGTTGCGGGTCATACGGTGTACGGCTCACCATCACTGTCAGTCTTGGACTGTTACCAGCTCCGGTACCAGGTGAATTTCAATGCGTCGATTGGCTGCCCGTCCAGACTCGGTGTCGTTGCTGGCAACCGGCTGCGAGGAGCCGCGTCCCACTGCGCGAATCCGCGCAGCAGCCAGTCCCTGTTCAACCAAATACCGCGTCGCACTGGCCGCCCGTGCCAGCGACAGTTCCCAGTTGGATGGATACAGGGCACGCAGCCTGCCCTTGATCGGCACATTATCAGTATGGCCTTCTATGCTAACCAGACGATTGGCAAACCGTTCCTGCTCAAGCGTCAGACTGAATTCGCTAAGAATCTGCTTGCCCGGGTCGCTCAAGACAGCCGAACCCGATTCGAACAGAATATCGCTGGAGTACTCAATGACCGTAAACTCAGACTGAATGATTGAGATTCGTGATTGCGTTTCTGCAATGGTTGATCCGAGGACATCCTGCAGCTGATCAATCATCTGTCCAAAACGCCGGTTCTCCTCGTCAACCGCATCGGTCATGATTTCCATATTGCGGGTGCGCTGATTGGCACTCGCCAATGCGACAGTCAAAGCATCAATTTCGCTATTAAGTGCCTCCAATTGCTCACTTAATTCCTGGTTTTCGCTTGCTGTACTGCCCAATTCCCGACTCAGCTCGGTCACCTGTTTCTGGGTATTGGCCAGTTCACGATCGTTTTGTACAACGTCTTCCATTACGTTTTGCAAATCACTCAACTGTTGTTCAAGCAGCGCGATCTGTCCGGCGGTGCTTGAGTCCATTGTTGAGACAGCCGTATCCGGCTCATCCTGCATGGCTGGTGTGGCAGTGTCTCCTGAAGCCGAATCGACCGCTGCCACGGTTGCTGATTCGTCCTGCGCGGCCGCTGCCATGACTTCCTGAGTCTGATCAGGTTCACTGGCATCCATCGACATCGACGCGGCATCCGCTGCCTCTTCCGCCATCGAATCGACGGCTGATTGATCTGTTGACGAAGTCTGCTGATCAGGTTCAGCGCTGTCAGCGACACTTTGGGCCTCGCTGGCTGCCTCATCTGCGTCAGGCGCGGTGCTTGTTGATTGGCTTTGTTCATCGAGACTGGTCATCTCTGCTACGGCCACAGCAAGTTGGGTACCGTCCCGTTGGACAGTATCAAGCGTATCCTGTAATTCACTCACCTCGTGTTTGAGCAATTCGATCTGCTGTTGTTCCGCCTCAGTGGGTGGGCTTTGTGCTGTGCTGTCCTGTGCGACCGGCTCCCCGGCGGCAGCCTCACCCATACTGACCTCACCCATACTAACCTCATCCATACTGATCTCATCCATACTGGCTTCATCCATACTGGCCTCAGCCATACCGGCCTCAGCCATACTGACTGAGCTGGCTTCCTCCAGCTTGATGGTAATGGCTTCCAGGGATTCGGAATAATAAGCGCGCTCAACTTCGATTTGCTCCTGCAGACTGGCGAGCTCGGATCTCAGTGCAAGTTTCTCCGGATCCTGTCGCCTCTCTTTGCGGTGGCGACGCAGCTGCTCGCGGGCATGGCGCAGCCGGGTACGCAAATACTGCTCCCGATCCCCACCTGGCGTACGAAGACTGAGATTGTTAGTCGTCAGCGAGGAAGTTTCGTCGCTGGCATCATCAGATGGCTCCGCCAAATCTGATTTCATGCTCTCGTTCAGCGTGCGCAGCGCAATTTCTTCCTGTAGCGCAGCTTCGTAATCGAAAAGCAGATCGTCATATTGTTTCTTAAGCGCGCTCAATTCCTGCGTCAGCTCGACCACCTCGTCCTGTCCTGATCCGGCTGGCATCTGCGCACCTGATCCAGCACCGAAAAAAACCACACCCCAGCCAATCACCGCGGCCAGCGCGACGAGCGCAAGCAAAACTCGCGAATTCAACATGCCCGATACGTTGAGACTACTATTCATCTATATTTGGATTGTACTGAATCGGTGGGACCAAAAGGCTCAACTCACTGGCCAATACGCATTGCGGTCGCGGAAAAGAAAGCTGGATTTTGATCAAAAAAGGAACTAAAGCGGTACCAGCCGCTGATTTTATCGATAAATCACCCTTATTGTCTCACAAACTAAATCTATTGGGCAAAATTCTTTGTGAATTAATGACCCGCTGCAGCAACGCTGATTTGCTGTACCAGCCCTGCCGTGCGAGTACTCCACACCTCGATTTCGTCATTCTTTTGTTTATAGGATCCAAGCGAGTCCGGGGTTGCATCGTTCGAAATGACCGCCTTAAGTGCAATCAGCAGCCCCTGATGTGACACCACCGCAATGCTTTCATCGCCATGTGCCCGACTGACTGTGTGCAAAAACTCAGCTGCCCGCTGCATTGCCTGCGCCAGGGATTCACCGCCAGGCGCACTTGTTACGAAATTTGCGCGCCGCCAGCTCGAAAAAGCCTCCTTTCCAATGTCCTTGGCAATGTCGCTCTCAAGACGCCCGTCAAACTCACCTAAATCAATTTCGATAAGACGCTGGTCGACTCGAATGATGGACGTGTCGGGTGCAATTAGCCTGGCAGTTTCGGTCGCTCGACAAAGGGGGGATGAATAAATTCGACTGATCCGGCTGATTTGGTCGCGAAGCACACGGCGCAGCGCGCGCGCCTGCGCCTTGCCGGTCTGATTGAGTGCAATATCGATCTGACCCTGAAAGCGCTGCTCAGCGTTGTAATCGGTTTGTCCGTGCCGAATAAGAAATATCTTCATCGTAGAGAATTTTAAAATAGAGTGAAATAATTTCAAGTATAAGATTTGCAACACAAAACACCCTTTGGCAATTCAAGCCCTAAGGTACGGACTTCGAGTGCGCCGCAAGCAAAAATAAACATTATGAAAAAAATTCTGATTCTCGCAATTATCGCCTGCCTGATCGTCGTTTACTTTGTATTTGATCTCGGTCAGTACCTGGACCTGGACTACTTCAAAGAACAGCAGGATCGCATCACTCAATATCGCGACAACTCCCCACTACAAGCGGCAGCCATTTACTTTGGCATTTATATCCTGATCACAGGACTTTCGCTGCCAGGCGCGGTCATCACCACTTTGGTTGGCGGGGCGATCTTCGGACTGCTGTGGGGCACCGTACTGGTGTCTTTTGCCTCTGTGATCGGCGCATCCTGTGCCTTCCTGGTCTCGCGGCATATTTTGCGCGATGCAATCCAGAATCGTTATGGAGAGCGGCTGCACACGATCAATGAAGGCATTCGCAAAGACGGCGCAGTTTACCTGTTCACACTGAGAATGGTGCCGATATTCCCGTTCTTTGTCGTTAATCTGCTGATGGGTTTGACACCGATGCGGCTTAGAACCTATTTCATTGTCAGCCAGATCGGCATGCTGCCCGGTACGATCGTATTCGTCAATGCTGGTACCCAACTGGCAAAAATTGACTCGGTCGGTGCCATCCTGTCGCCGGCTCTGCTCGCTTCATTTGTACTGCTTGGCATATTCCCGCTGCTTTCGAAAAAAATTATTGACGTCATGAAGAGTCGCAAAGTATTTGCAAAGTTTACGCGCCCCAAGAGATTTGACTTTAATGCGGTCGTTATTGGCGCGGGCTCCGCAGGACTGGTTGCGGCCTATATTTCTGCCGCGGTCAAAGCCAGAGTTGCACTGGTGGAAAAAGGCAAAATGGGCGGCGACTGTCTCAACACGGGCTGCGTGCCGTCCAAGGCAATTATCCGCACCGCAAAATTCATGTCGCATATCCGGCGCAGCGAAGAGTTCGGTGTTCACACCGCGAGTGCCGAGTTTGACTTCAAGGAGGTTATGGCACGAGTACACAACATCATCGGTGTCATCGAGCATCATGACTCGGTGGAACGCTATACGAATCTGGGAGTTGACTGCTTCAGCGGACACGCGACGATTGAATCGCCGTTTTGTGTAGACATCGACGGGCAAAAATTAACCACCCGGAGCATCATTATCGCAACCGGTGCTGAACCGGCAGTGCCGCGACTGCCCGGCATTGACGATGTCGGCTTCTACACATCGGATACGCTTTGGGAAATTGATCAATTACCCGACCGGCTGCTGGTGCTGGGCGGCGGTCCGATTGGCTGCGAACTGTCGCAGGCATTCGCGCGGCTCGGTTCGCGCGTGACACAGATTCAAAAACCTGCCAGACTCATGCCAAGGGAAGACCCCGAATACTCGCAAATGGTGCTGGAACAATTCCAAGAAGACGGCATTGACGTTCGGCTGGAGCACGAGGCAAGCGAATTTCTCTTGCAGGACGATGGTGCAAAAGTTCTTGTCTGTAACACCTCGGACAAGCAGGTACACATCGAATTTGATGTACTGCTGATTGCGGTCGGGCGAAAGGCAAGGCTCGAAGGCTTTGGCATTGAGAATCTCGGTATTGAACTGTCTGAACGCGGTACCATTGGGGTCAACGAATTTCTGGAAACCAATTACCCCAATATCTATGCGGTGGGCGATGTCGCCGGCCCCTATCAGTTCACCCACTTTGGTGCCCACCAGGCCGCCGCGGCCGCGACCAATGCATTGCTCAGACCGTTTTACCGGCGCCGCGTCGATTACTCAGTGATACCGTGGGCAACCTTTACCGAGCCGGAAGTAGCCAGATGCGGTCTCAATGAGCAGGAAGCCAGGCAAAAAGGTATTGATTTTGAAGTGACCCGATATGACTTCAAGGATCTCTCGCGTGCCATTGCAGACAGCGAAACGCGCGGCGAGATCAAGGTGTTAACGCCACCTGGAAAGGACAAGATACTCGGCGTAACCGTTGCCGGCGAACACGCTGGAGATCTGATTACAGAGTTCGTACTCGCAATGCAAAATGGCCTCGGACTAAACAAGATCCTAGGCACCATACACATTTACCCGACTCTGGCCGAATCGGCCAGGTTCGTCGCCGGTAATTGGCGGCGCAAGCAGGTTTCCGACCGGGTAAAGAAGATATTGAGCGGTTTCAACAGGTGGCGGCGGCGCTAGTCCCAACACCTGATCAGCGCGGTCCGGCAAGCGACGCGCGGTAAAGATCAGCGACTAGAGCTCTTCGCTGTACACCGTGTAAAGTTTGTAGTAATGCCCTCTGAGTGCCATCAATTCGCGGTGGGTACCGTCTTCGACAATCTGACCTTCGTGCAGCACACAAATTCGATCAACCTTCTCGATTGACGACAGCCGATGGGCAACAATGATGACCGTTCGCCCCACACCGAGCGCGTCAAGTGCCTTGCGAACCTGGAACTCCGAGGTGGTATCCAGCGACGAGGTGGCTTCGTCAAAAATCAGAATCGGTGCATCCTTGATGAAAGCCCGGGCGATCGCGATACGCTGTTTTTGTCCACCTGACAGGCGTACGCCGCGCTCGCCAATCATCGTATCAAACCCATCCGGCAGCTTTTCGATAAAGTCGAGCGCATAAGCGGCTTTTGCCGCAGCGCGGATTTTTTCGTCCGTGGTATTGTCAATGTCGCCGTATGCAATGTTTGCTGCGACCGTGTCGTCAAACAGAAAAATATCCTGGCTGACAAGCGCAACCTGTTTGCGTACCTGGGCAAGCGTGTAATCGCGCACATCCACGCCATCAATCGTCAGTGTTCCCTCCTGCAGCTCGTAAAGGCGCGGGATCAGTGAGGTAAGCGTGCTCTTGCCACTGCCGGATGAACCGACCAGCGCAATGGTCTGGCGCGCGTCGATTTGAAGCGAAACATTTTCCAGCGAGCTTTTCGATGATTTGGAGTACATAAAAGAAACATTGTCGAAAGCAATGTGGCCTGCAACCTTACCATCGGCAAAGGATCGCTGACCTTCATCAACTTCCGTATTCTGATCGATCAGAAAGAATACCCGCTCTGCTGCAACCAGGCCTCTTTGCAGCATTTCGTTGATCCGCAGAAGTTTTTTCAATGAACTGGAAATCAGCGCAAGGGCTGCCATGAACGACACAAAACCGCCAACTGTCAGTGGGTCGGTGAGATCCCTGGTCAGGCTGAAGTAGACTGTACAGGCGATCACAACGGTCGAGATAAACTCAGCGGCCGGAATGGTCACGTGATTGGCTACCGCCTGCTTTAACTTCAGCTGCCGGACCCGATTGGCATAGCGCCTGAGACGTTCGCGCTCATAGTCTTGCTTCTGATAGAGTTTGACCAGACGGTGATACGCGGTAACTTCCTGCAGGTGCGCGAGAAACTGGCCACCCATCTGCATAAAATCCCGATACAGTACCCTCAGTCGTCTGGCGACAAATGACACCAGCATGGCAATCAGCGGCGTAGCAATGAGCAAAGTCAGGCTCAAAATCCAGTCGAGAATAAAAATCCAAACCAAAAGTCCAATGATCGTCAGGGATTCACGAATGACGGTAATGACGACGGTTGAGGCAGTATCCGCCAGTTCATTGACATCGGCAGAGATTCGCTGCATGATCTGCGCGGCGGGAAATTCATCGTAAAAGCGGGTTGGCAGGGCGATCATTCGGTCAATCATCGCCAGCTGCACATCGTAAACGACGTAACCAAGCACCCAGCTCATACAAACACCGTGCAGATAGCTTGCAATGCCGCGAATCGCGAACAGGATCACCAGTATGATGGGCGTCCACAGAATGTAGCGGGGATCGCGCTCCACAAAGCTGCCGTCAAGCAGTGGCTTCATCAGGACGGCAACCGCGGGCGTTGTCAATGCAAACAGCCCAACCAGTGCCAGCCCCAGTATGAAGTACCACTTGTAGGGCATCACATAACTCATCAGGCGGCCGTAGAGCCTGAAATCCCGGCTGGGCAGGGCAACTTTTGCGCGCGACTTAGACACGTCGTTAGCAGCGACCGGTTACAGTCTTCAACACGTCAGCTAAACCGCAGCGAGAATTTTTTGTTGCGTATTGGCGCGCAGTTATGTAGAATTTGCGGGCGGTTGCCTGATCTGTGACCAATTTCCGTCTCTTTATTGAACTCTAACCGGCACTCACGCCGGTCATCTGTGCCGCTCCAGTCGACATCAAACGTCAAATGATCAGCCTGGAGTTCGCCAATCAGGAGCCCGATTCGAAAGACGTCTGACAACACATTGGGCAAGAAAATTATATAATTTCCGCTTTTTCGATTACATGCGGAAGCAAACCGGGCCGATTGGGGCCGAAACAATATGAAAACGATTTCAGCGAAAGCCGGCGACGTACAACGCGATTGGTACCTGATTGACGCGTCGGACAAGGTTTTGGGGCGTATGGCAACAGAGATTGCCATCCGTTTGCGCGGCAAACACAAACCGATCTATACACCTCATGTTGATACCGGGGATTATGTCGTTGTGATTAACGCCGAGAAAGTTATTGTGACCGGCAACAAAGAAAACTCGAAAGTCTATAATCGGCATTCGGGGCGACCCGGAGGACTGAAGACCGTGCCAATCAGTACCATGAGAAAACAGCACCCGACTCGCATTATTGAACTTGCGGTAAAGGGTATGATGCCCAAGGGGCCGCTCGGGCGAGCAATGTTATCCAAGCTGAAAGTCTACGCCGGTCCGAATCAGCCGCACGAAGCACAATCCCCGAAACCGCTCAATTTCTAGAGAACAATACCATGGCAGCATCCACTGAAATGTATTACGGAACCGGTCGCAGAAAATCATCTACGGCGCGCGTTTACCTGACCAGAGGCGACGGCAATATCATTGCAAACAACCGTCCAATCGAACAATATTTCGGGCGAGAAACCGCACGCATGGTGATTCGCCAGCCACTTGAGCACCTTGGCATGCTAAATTCTGTCGATGTCAAGGTTAATGTCTCCGGTGGCGGTCAAAGTGGCCAGGCCGGTGCAATTCAGCTCGGTATTGCACGCGCACTGCTCCAATACGATGAGGCCAACCGGCCGGCACTTCGCAAAGGCGGATTTCTGACTCGCGATGCGCGCGAAGTGGAACGCAAAAAAGTTGGCCTGCACAAGGCAAGAAAGCGTCCACAGTACTCCAAACGATAATTTCGTAGCAGCAAATCTCGCTTTTGTATCGTTAGGGGTTCCGAATTTCTGGGGAATCGTCTAACGGCAGGACAACGGACTCTGACTCCGTCAATCCAGGTTCGAATCCTGGTTCCCCAGCCATTCATCGGTGCAACCACCGATTGCATCAGCGTACATCAATCGCGTATACCGTAGCCGCGCTCGAGCAACACCAGGCAAAGTGTGTAAGGACCACAATCGCGACACCGATTACTGCGAAGGAGACGCCAATTCCGACATCACTTGAACCAAGAAAACCGTAGCGGGCAATATTGATCACATACAGAATCGGATTAGCCAGTGATACCAGCTGCCAAATATCCGGAAGCATGCGCACTGAGTAAAAAACCCCACCCAAATAAATCAGCGGAGTCAGCACAAAGTTCGGAATGATGGACACATCATCGAATTTCTTGGCAAACATGCCATTGAGCATGCCACCTAAGGCAAACACCAGTGCCGTCAGCACAACCACTGCAGCAGTCATAACCGGTGAGGTGATATTGACAGTTGCAAAGAGTGCCGAAACAGCCAGCACCACGATACCGACCAGCACACCGCGACAAATTCCACCCGCCAGATAGCCCAGCAAGATCACATAGCTTGGTACAGGGGAGACCATGATCTCTTCGATGAAACGCTGAAACTTGGCTGAAAAAAACGACGATGCGACGTTCGTGTAACTCCCGGTAATGACCGACATCAGCACCAGGCCCGGAACGATAAAATCGATGTAGGTATGACCTTGCATTGGTCCAATACGCGGGCCAATCAGATTACCGAAGATCAGAAAATACAGGCAAGTCGTGATCACTGGAGGAATCAGCGTCTGCGTCCAGATGCGCATAAATCGGGTGATTTCCTTGCGACACAGGGTGTAAAGCGCAACCGCGACGTAGTGTCTGGAGTTCATGCGTCCTGACTCGCTCTGATTGACTCGGCTTCATTTTTCAGCAGTTCCATAAACAGTGTCTCGAGTCGATTTGATTTATTTTGAATGCTGACCACGTGGATGTCCAGTTCGGACAAAGTTTCGAACACCTGATTAATACTGCTGCCCCGGGTGATGTCGACTTCCAGCGTTGTGGGGTCAATCAGCCGCATGTAGCCTTGCAGTCTGTCCGGTAGACCCTTCGCCGGCAAGACGAGATCCAGAACATACGTCTCCTGACTCAGTTGCAGAAACAGCGACTTCATATCAACGTCCAAAATCAGCTCGCCAAGTTCAATCACACCGACATTCCGGCAAAGTTTCTCTGCTTCTTGCAGGTAATGGGTCGTCAGAATGATCGTAATGCCCTGTTGATTCAGCTCCTGCATGAATTCCCACATGGACAGACGGGTTTCAAAATCAATGCCGGCAGTCGGTTCATCGAGGATCAATAAGCGCGGTTCATGCATCAGTGCGCGGGCAATCATCAAACGGCGTTTCATGCCGCCGGAAAGACGTCGGGAGGCTGTATCTCGATGATCCCACAAACCAAGTTTCGTCAGGTACTTCTCTGCCTGTTGCGCAGCAACGGTCCGGTGGACGCCATAGTAGCCCGCGTGGTTAATCACGATGTTCCAGGGTGATTCAAACTGGTTGAAGTTGATTTCCTGAGGGACCAGCCCAATATGGGACTTGGCGCGCCCGAAGTCCTGATCAATATCGATGCCAAAAACGTGAACCTTGCCGGCAGACTTTTTGACCAGTGAGCAGGTAATGCCGATGGTGGTGGATTTACCGGCGCCGTTGCGGCCAAGCAGTGCGTAGAAATCTCCCTGTTCAACCGCGAAGGAAATGCCTTTCAGCGCGACTCGGCCATTGACGTAGGTTTTTGCCAGATTAGAGACCGACAGAGCGGTATTTGAGAGGTCAGAGCGGTTCACTGATCGTGAGAAACTGGGCGTAATAAGCGGACAGAAAGGCTGTCATTATAATTTCACGCGCGAAAGCGCATGACTGTCCGCTTGTGGCCGAAGTCCAAACATTTTGCATCGTATATCTTTAGACTTCAAGACTCAAATTCTCCGAATTTTCGAACATTCATCATCTTTGGAAGGCTGTTCAAAAAAAGTGATTCGAAGCTGAAAATGGGCGTGATGTGAGGACGAAAAACCGCCAATCAAGTTAATCGAACGCGCTGGCGCATAAACAGGTATTGCTTAACAACACACTCACAACAAGGCAACTTTGTATGGCGCGGGAATAGTCGCCATTTCAAGACTTCTGGGTTTAAAATAGGAAAACTGTATGCAAAGTTCAGCGACGGAACGCTGCGCGCGGCCTGGCCCCAGGCACACAATGGACCTTAAAGGGGTTGGACTTGAAGTACACGAAAGCGTCCACATATGCAGAGGAATTATGACAGCTCACGGCTACCTTGAAATATCGCCCAGCGCAGCCAACCGCGTCGCGCAGATCATGTCTGATGCTGACTTGGGGCTGCGCGTATTTGTTGAGGGCGGTGGCTGCTCGGGATTTCAATATGGCTTTCAGCTGGAATCCGAAAAGCAGGACGATGACATCGTCATTGAGGGCAACGGAATAACCCTGCTGGTCGATTCGCTCAGTATTCAGTACCTGATGGGTGCCACAGTAGACTACCTTGAT
>JAJDZL010000005.1 GCA_022824665.1 Gammaproteobacteria bacterium
CTCAGCGGAATCTTTGAATTTTCAAACTGGGTGCCAATGCGAACACTGAAATACTTGCGACATGGCTTGCACCAGAAAGGTTGCGGCTTTCGACTTTTGCGGTGTGTGATCTTGTCTGACCCGCCGCAACGCGGGCATTCAACTTTGTCGCCCCAACGCCATTCTTGAAACCACCGCTCGGCAGTGGCTTCGTCAGGGAACATTTCAAACAGTTCGATTAGTGATATACCCTTGCGATATGACTTGCCCGGGGTTTTGCGGGATATTTCTTTGCACATGATTGCTTTCCAATGCTAAGATTTTGATTGTGTACCATTATATCATATATTGTGTAATTAACTATATAACCCCTTTTTTTGAAGCGCTGGTGCATCAGGCGTTTCCCACACTAACCAAATCATAAAGAAATCTCCAATGCTGGCACAAATTTACCTGTAGGACTGGCTTTTTTCGTTCGTCTGGAATAAAGTATTCGCCAGCATTCAGCCATGGACGGCACAAATGTAGTGGTAATGACCGAATCTGTTCGATAATGAATGATGTGGCTGGGAGCAAAGTCAACTTTCTTAACTGTTGTCAGTCAGACAATTTCGCTCAAAAAAATAGCGTGGGAAACACCTGGCTGGTGCATTGATACCTGATACGCCGCCCGTAGCCTGTTCATCAACTGCGACAATTCAGCTGCGTTTTGCCACTGCAACGTAGTCTGCCGGACTCAAGGCACTCCAGCTCAGCTCTAACGACCACGGCGGCGGCATCAGTCGCCCCTCGAGGTAGCAAGCCGACTTCACATGTATCTGGCATGAAACCAGCCGAACACTCTGGCAGTATATTGTGAATACATAAATACTTACAACGAAGGATATTTTGCAGCCCAGAAATACTACGTCTTTGCGCGAGTCGGACTTTTAGCATAATGGTATGATTGAAATTCCAAGAAAGTGCGAATAGTAGCAGAGAGACTGTACTCCAACATGAGTAAAAAGACCACCATACCTGAAGGGCGTCGTCGACTGGCCGCGGTGATTCGGGAAGCCGGCGCTATCGTCCGGATTGCCGATGCCGAGCGAACTCTCGACGTCAGTCGTACCGCGGCCGCCAAGCTGCTGTCCCGGTGGAGCGGACAGGGCTGGTTACGCCGTGTCGGCCCTGGCGCCTATGCACCGGTCAGTCTCGACTCCCTGTTCAGCGAGCAAGTACTCGACGACCCTTGGGTGCTGGTGCCCACGCTGTACGAGCCCGCCTACATCGGCGGTCGTACCGCGGCGGAACATTGGGACCTGACAGAACAGATCTTCCGCGACATTGTCGTTATGACGGCGCGGCCGGTGCGTGCACGAAGCCAGGAACGTGATGGTGCCAAGTTCACCCTGCGGCATGTCCGGGCAAACACGATGTTTGGGACCAGGAGTGTATGGTGCGGCAGGACCAGGATCGCCGTGTCGGACGTCCACCGCACTATCGTTGACATGCTGGACAATCCTGAGCTGGGAGCAGGCATCCAGCATGTTGACGACTGTCTCGCATCCTATTTCGGTCGTAAGGACCGGGACGATGAAAGGCTGGTCGCCTACGCCGACCGGATTGGTAACGGTGCCATATTCAAGCGGTTAGGCTTCCTGGCGGAACGCAGGTCCGGCAACACCGTCCTTCTCGACGCATGCCAGGAGCGGTTGACGCAGGGCAATGCCAGGCTCGATCCCGCACTTCCCTGCCGCCGGCTGGTGACGCGCTGGCGCCTGTTTGTTCCCGAGAGCTGGATCCCGACAGCGCCTGCATGATCGAGCGCTGCGAGATCCTCGATACGGCGAAGACCCTTGGTCTCGTGCCTCAAGTCGTTGAGAAGGACTATGTGCTGGGCTGGATTCTTGCCGGGCTCCGCCTGGCTGAAGCACGACCCGTACACAACACTTGATTCGCGAAGATAGTCGAAGCGATTGCCAAGGCCAGGGGCACGTGTGCATGAAATTTGGCACTCGGATCGGTTTTCAAGAACAATTCACACAACGGCCATGAATTCCAGCCATTCAACAGCACTTATCTACGATCAATGTGATCAATGGACTCGAAATCACAAAACATCACCCGGTTTCAGTGATTTTTGACAAGTTGGTGAATTATGCGGGCTAGCAGTCGAGACATTTAACGTGTGTTAAATTCAACTATCGGATTACAGGAAAAGCGTTATATTTAAACTATTATTCAGAGGCAAATCCTTTCTTTTGAGCGGTTTATTTTGAGCCGGTTTGTAAACCGTTGCTTCGACCGCGACGCAGATGTCCTGATGCGTGGCGAATTCTTTAACTATCCGGGATTTTTGAATTGAACGGGAGTAAATCATGAAAATCTGTATCGTTGGCGCTGGATCAATGGGCGGTATGATGGGCGTGAAATTTCACAACATTGGTGAGGACGTTACACTGATCGCACGCGGCCCTCATCTGGCGGCGATGCAGGCAAACAATGGTCTCAAACTCACCATGAATGATGGAACCGTGGAATTTGCCGAGGGAATTGCAGCAACGAGTGACATACGTTCAGTCGGGCCTCAAGACCTGATCGTCCTGGCAGTTAAGGCTCACCAGATTGCGCCAATAGTCGACGATATCAACACCCTGCTGGGCGAGGATTCGATGCTGCTGACCATCCAGAACGGGATTCTGTGGTGGTATTTCCAGCTGCATGGCGGCCAGTTCAATAATCATGCGCTACAGACTATAGATCCCGGTGGCCAACTGGCGATGGCTATTGACCCACATAAGATTATTGGCTCTATATCCTACCCTGCCGCTGAAATCAGTGCGCCGGGTGAGATCAGGCATATTGAGGGTACGCGTATGCCGGTCGGGGAAATCGACGGTGTTGAAAAGGAACGCACGCGTCGCCTCGCGGATCTGTTGAACCGGGCTGGTTTTAAGTCGCCCATACTGGAAAGCATCCGCGCAGAAACATGGCTGAAGGTGCTGGGCAACTTGAGTTTTAACCCGGTAAGCGCACTAACGCATGCGACGCTGGAGGACATTTGTCGGTTTCAGCCGTCGCGGGACCTGATCGACCGGATGATGACCGAATGTCGTGAGGTCGCGAGCAAGCTCGACATTGAAATTCGGCTATCCAACGAACGTCGAATTGGGGGTGCTGAACGGGTAGGGAAACACAAGACTTCAATGTTGCAGGATATTGAAGTCGGGAAGGCGCTCGAGCTTGAAGGGCTGATTGGTGCAGTCATCGAGATGGCTGAAATGACTGGTACCGAGGTGCCGTACATTGAGGCGGTTTACGCATTGATCAGACTGTTGGATCACACCGTGCAGTCTGAAGGGGTTTGTGTCAGGGCGAAGCCGATTTGAGGAGAGGAATCTTGTCGAGCGCGACTGACCTTTGCATCGCGCGGGGCGCAGTCAATCGGGATGAATGGGATCCGAAAATTGGCTGGGCTGCCAACTGGACTTCCTCCGGGCTGAAGATTTTCCGGAAGAAGAAATCTCCACCCAGAAGACGAACGTGCCGTGATTATCGAAATTCTGACTGTGGGCGGGAATCCAGGTCCTGTGCTTGACATGGGGAGTGGTTGAAGCGGGAGCGTTCAAGAAGATTCAGTTTATAGGAACTCCAAACAGTCATATGGCACTGACTGAACCTGAGTGCCTATCGAGGACAAGAAAAACCAATTTGTCACCTGTCGAGGACACTGGTCAATGAACTTCCACACGACATCAAACGGATTGGCTCTGTATATCCGTGGAAGAGAATCTTGTTGGATTGTCGTTTCAGCTCAGTCCTTTCGTGCTTGGGGACTCTGCCCGAAGCGACAACAGGGCGAAACCGGATTTCTTGATCCTTGGGAATAATTTTTTCTGCCGCGGAAGCGCCAGCTCTCAATTGTCTGACTACCAAACCTGCGTCCATCCGGCCCCGCTTCAGTTCAAGCAATACCACCCAGCCTATATCCTGTCTGTCTTCGGTAATCAGGAGATAGTCGCAGCGGGGAGAATCTGCGGGCAGAGGTGATCCCTTCTTGTCGAAATCAACCACCACTCGGGGATATGGTGCTTCCGTCATCAAGACCCGGCACCCCTCCTTGTTCAGGCGACCCTCGGTGAGACAGCGGCGGTCATCAAGTGCCTGGAGCGATTGCTCCAGCAGGCTTGTCACGATCTGATCTCGATTCGACTGGACAGTTCCGCCCAGTCATTATGAAGAGCGGCTGCAATTTCGTCATAACCGGACGGATAAAGTCCGGAATCATCAAGGTGAATTTCTCTGATTACCGACCCCTTTGGGCGCTTCTTCGGCTCGAACAGCCAAGCTCCCACCTGAGTGGCATTCAGGGCTACATTGCTGCCTGAAATCTTTCTCCGTTCGGATTCCGAAAGTTTCGAGCGCCGCACGATATTTGCCAGTTCCTCGAGCAGCCACTCGCTGTGTGTGGTGACGATCACCCTGATGCCCGCGTTCACCAAGGCGGAAAGCTGGCGGGTAAACGCAACCTGCATTGCGGGGTGAAGGTGTGATTCCGGCTCCTCGACAATAAGGACATTGCCGGGTTCGACAATATGGCGCAGATACAACACCACCGGTGCAAGCTCTGACACCATAGAAGATGCGTTCGCCAACGCTAAGTCATCCTGCCATTTATTCGGACGGTACACGAAATGGGGATAATCATTTTGGGATTCCCGCTGGATACCTACCGACCCTCCAAGTATGTACTTTTCGATATCTTTGCCAAGATCTACCTTGCTTTTTCTGCGCACGGCGCCAATCTCTATCAATTGCTCCAGGAAATCCGCCAATACCCCGGAGAGCATCGGGGTTCGAGTGGCAGACCGAAGGCCTGCAAAGGACGAGCTCGCGATCAGGGCACTGATCACCACATTGTGGGCGTGCATGATGCCTGTACGGTCGGCGGGCAGGTAATAGGCTGGCAAGTGGATGGGGCCAAGGATCGAAGGCAGGATCATGCTCCCGACGGATTCCAAAAGCTCCAGCACGACAAATTTCGCTTGTGTTGGATCCATCGTTATTTCCTTGAGTTCGCCCAGATGCGCCAATAGGCGTATTGCACTGTAATCTGCTTCGGAATTGGCGGGAATAGGTACATTCGCAGGGATCTCTGCCTGGAATTTACTGCCCCCCATGGGGTCCAGAACATTACTGCGCCGTGCGAGGGTCAGAACATGTTCCACAGGCTCCGAATCAGGAGTAACCCGTCGCCGTGCAACAACACGGGCCTTGCTCGTGCTGTCCCTGCGAGTCAGGGAGTCGATTGGGTCGACGCCAAAACAGCGGCTGATTTCTCCGACGAGTGCATCCGCGTTTCCATCCAACCCGGAGCGCAGAATTTCGGCAACTTGGAGGGGCAGCACGATGCTGCTATTTTTCGACAATTTTCCATCATTCTCAAGAGGTCTGACCAGGTCCAGGAGAGCATCCAGGCTATCACCGGAAATTTCCGGCTTTCCCCTACGCCAGTAAAATGGAAAATCACCACGATAACGTTGCTGGGGAAAACGTCTGTCCCGACCGAAAAACCGATGCAGCGCATAGATCAGGACGGCGAGATAGGACTTGCCTGTGTTGCTCGGCCCGACGAACACGGTCAATGGGCGAAGGTCTATCTTCGCTTCGACGATCGGTCCGAAGTCTGTTACATCGAGTTTAAGATGTCCGTGTTCGATATCCATGGCCTTGTTTCTGCGAAACAACCATGTCGTTAGCGACTGCGGACATGACTGTTTGAACTAAGCCGCTGCGCGGCAGGTTTTCCGTTTGACATGAATCAATCGCATTAATGTCGAAGCATTCCCGACAAACGTATTTATATTCGGCAATTGTATAGGTGGTGTTCCGTAACGGCGGAGCACCACCTTAACTTTTATTAACAATAGAAGAACTATCATGTCCCATTGCAAAGGCACTAAGCCGTGCTCGCTGTTACAGCAGAGCACATTAGTATTATATGAAACTCGCTATCTAAAGACAGGTCAGGTCAGTTTGCGGTAAACTTAACTGGTGGCAAACGGTTCGTGTTTTCACCAGCTAACGACCCAGTGCCTATTTGTGCAGGTGGAGGTATTGACTGGCAGGCGGTAACTATAGTGCAGATTGAATTTATAGGAGACTATCATGATTAAATTGAATGAGCGTTTCGATTTAGATTCGATATCTCCACCAGGAGATACTATTTTGGATGTGCTTGATGAACGAGGCTGGACTCAGGCGTTATTGGCCAAGCGAATGGGTTACAGTGAAAAGCATGTCGGCCAATTGGTTAATGGTAAGGCACCCCTGACGGAGAATGCCGCGGTTCGTTTGGAGTGTGTTTTGGGTAGTACTGTTGCATTTTGGTTGCGTCGAGAAACGTTATACCGACAGGCATTGGAACAAGAACGACATACCGAGCGGTGTGATGATTAGGTGAACCGGTTAAAGAACTTGCCATCAAAGAATCTGATGCGTAGCGGCGCTATTGTCACTTGGCTGCGAAAAGCTTTGAAACCGTTTGCCCAACATAACATGAGCATTCACCCCGCAAATGTGGTTAGCCGTTTACAATATGAAAGCATCATACCTCAGTCATGGATGTACGGTCTGAAAACAAAATTCGAGTTAAAATCACAACAAACAAGATAATTCGATTCTCCAGAGCTATCTGTGCAATAGTTGATTGAATCCGAAGAGTTTCGTAGAACATAAAAATATTCATTGTTTGACTCTTGAAATCCACCCATAATCTGCCGATCACCATTGCGATTGCGGGGCTGTGCCTGAATGCAGCAGCGGTGCAGTTAAAAGCTGACGACCAAAGTGAGTGCGTGAAGCCGGTGGACACGACGTTCGGTAATCAACTGCTCACCCGCGAGGAGAAAATTGAAATACTCAATCAACGCTTCTTTGATGCGCTGGTACGATTCGAAGAGTGCATGAATGAGGATGAAGGAGCTGCACAGGGTAGCGCTGAAAGCGGCGGTGGCGGCGGCTCAGGTGGCAGCCAGACCTTCGCGGCGCCGGTTGAATCAGTTGCTGTTACAAGTGTACAGGGTACGCAAGCACCTGACCCGAGCGAGATTCCTGACAGTGCCTTCGATTCGACTGTGACAGAAGGCGAGTGGATGGTGCCTGATGAGAATGAACCAATGGCCAACGGCAAAATGCCTGAAGAGCTTGAGGTCACGGACAATGATGCCGTTTTGCTGGAACAAATTCGCCAGGCAGCTGTTGCAGAAACAGACCCGGTTTTGAAAGAAAAACTATGGCAGGAATATCGCAGACGTTCCGGTAACAATAACTAAGAAAAGGGGAAGTTGAAGATGACTCTGACCGTCAATAAAAACAGAATATTTGGTTTGCTACTTGTACTGACGATTCCCATTTATCTTACCGCCTGCGGCGGTGGTGCTGCGGTCAGCACAACAGCTGCGAAGGCGCCTTTCGGGATCAGTCTGGATGAATCTCCTGACGGACAGGGATGGAAAGACCAGTACAGTGGTGTTCGATTGGATGTTGTTGTGCCGGTGTTTGATCCCAACATCCCCGCTGACCCTGATGATTACGATAAACTCGGTGTGTGGCCGGAGCTGCGTCGCACCGAAGCGGTCCGTTTTGCGGTGACGATGACAAATGAGCTGCAAAATACCGGCGTATTCGGTCATGTACGTACAACGCCTGATACTGCTGTCAGCAGTGATCTTTATGTTCAGGGCAAGATCGTGGAATCCAACGGTGAGGATGTCGAGATCAGTGTCCAGGTCCATGACACCAGTGGCAAGCGTTGGATGAAAAGGACCTACAAGCATCGCGTTAAGGAATACCACTGGCAGAACATTCGCAAGGCTGGCGTAGATCCCTACCAGCCGGCTTTCAAAAAAGCAGCTGAGGATATCGCCAAACTGCTCAAGAAAAAATCACCCGAAGAGTTGACGCAACTGCGGCTCATATCAGATATTGTTTTTGTCAGCGCATTCTCCCATGATGCGTTTGCTGAACATATCGAAGTCAAAAACAAACGGGTGAACCTGGTGTCGCTGCCGGCTGTAGACGATCCAATGCTGGTTCGGACCCGGGCGGTCCGCGTTTTGGACGGAATGTTTATGGACCGGATGCAGAATAATTACGTTCAATTTGTTGACAAAACGAATTCAAGCTACGTTGCCTGGCAGGAGCACAGCATGTCGTCTGCAAAGGCCGAACGGGAGGCAAAATCGAAAGCGACCATGCAGGCAATCGGTGCTGCACTGCTGCTCTTTGGTGCCGCAGCCGCGGCTGACAACAGCAGCAGCGACACCGTAACCAACGCAGCGATTGCGGGTGCGGCAATCGGCGGTGTCATGCTCATGCAAAAAAGTTTTGCCTCGAGTAAAGAAGGCAAGTATCACCGCGACAACCTGATGGAGCTCGGCGGTTCGCTGAATATTGACGTTGCGCCTTCGGTGATCGAGGTTGAGGAGCAGGAAATCACGCTGCAGGGCGATGTCAAGTCCCAATACCGGTTGTGGCAAAAATACCTTAGAGAAATTTATCAGCTCGAAGACACGCCTGCGGTACAGCTTTAGGCCGGTTGAATTGAGACCGGTTGCCGGGGGAGGCAGGCGTGTTGGAATTGCCGGGCACGGCACCGCACGGCAGCATGCAGGCAATGCCAGCGACTGCTGAAGCAGCAGGCACGTACCGAGGATGGCATACATACCATCGATTGGGCTGCGCCATAAAGCATGGATTGCTTGCACTTACGCTCAGCATTAGCCAGATTGCGTATGCAGCCAGTGGTCAGATTGCAGAAGATCTGCGCGAGTTCAATCGCGGCCCGAGCACAGCGCTTCCCGATTCTGCTGTAACCGATAAAGCGCCACCCTTCAACTCTAATCAAACCCTTGCTCAAGCTTCGAGCGACAGCGCGCTGCCGGCCAGGCAGCGTTATGAATTGGCACTTGAAACGATTGACAGTGCGCTGGCAGCCTGGGAAATCAAAAGGTCGGTCATACCAGGTTTCGATCAGAGTCTCGAGCTGATACTGCAAAGCCGAAGAAAAGCGCTCGATGCCTTCTTCGATGCAGATCTAAGTGAGGCTGTCCGCTTGGTGTTGCAGGCGCTGGAAGAAATCGATTACGTGATGCGACAGGAGGAGGACTATTTCGACCTCAACATGGATATCGCATTGGCAGCCTACGAGGCAGAAGATTACCGGCGCGCGAAACAGGCCATTGAACTGGCAGTCACGCTTCGTTCTGATAGCGAAGAGGCTGAATTTTGGCGCACCCGCATCGATCAGCTGCCCAAGCTGATCACAGCCAGGAATGCGGCAGTTACCGCAAGAAATGCTGGACGCCTGCGCGATGAGATCAAGGCGCTTAACGAGGCGCTCAGCTTAAAATCCAACGATGATGAGCTTCAAGCGCGTCTCACTCAAGCCACGCGGCAGCTTCGGGACCGAGATTTTAATCGCGCCATCAGCCAGGGCCACAAGGCACTCGACGATCAGGACCCGGCAAAGGCTGAAAAAGCACTGGCGAGCGCACAAAGGATAAAGCCCGCGCACGCAGAAGTCCAAAGACTGAAGCAAAAAATCGCTGATGTTTCACGCAACATGCAGATTGCCAGCCTGATGACACTGGCTGCGCGCAGCATCGAACAGGATGACTGGTATAGCGCACTTGTGAACTACAACGAGGTGCTCAAAATACAACCTGAGCTGAACGATGCGATTAAAGGACAACAGACTGCCAGCTGGATTGTCAGCACCCAGCGCAGCCTGAATGATTTTCTTGCCCGGCCCGGGCGATTGAGTTCATCCAATATTGCCGAGGCGGCACGCAAGGAAATTGCGAATGCAAGACCGGCACTGGAACTGAGTCCGCATCTTAGCGCCGCGGTGGCCGCGCTTGAGGTGGAGCTCGAAAAATGGCAGGCAAAAGTCCCCGTGCGGGTGATTTCGGATGGTGAAACTCATATCGATGTGCGCGGCGTCGGCGTCATCGGCAAGGTTGCCGACAAGACGGTTATGCTGCGACCTGGAACCTACCAGTTTGAAGGCAAGAGAAAGGGCTATCGAAACAAATTGATCGAGGTGCTTGTTATCAATGATGAGAACGCAGTGAACGAAGTCAGAATTATTTGTGATGAGCGCACCTGATGAGCCCGTTGCCAGAAACTAAGCTGCTTCGTCGTCGAAACAGGTTTGAAGACCTCGCGTCTGAAGCGCAAAAGCGCCGCCGGCGCCGGTTGGTACTGGGGTTCAGCACAGGGGCCTTCATTTTGCTCGTCGCCATTTTGTTTATTGTCATTACGACGTACTTCGATAAACTGGATGTGACGGTCTCGCCTGCCGATGCTGAGAGCACCGCCAAGATTGATATTGTCGATGGCCGGGGGATAGCCATTGGAGACACAATTGTGGCGATCCGGGAAACGCTGAATATCCGTGTTTCAGCAGCCGGATTCAGTCCGGAGGAAGTGGAGGTGGGCGATGCGACCTGGAGACGCGGCAAACTTGATGTGGTACTGCGCGCACTACCCGCTATTGTGACCGCGGACACCGTACCCGAGGTTTCAGACATTGGCTGGTATCTGGATGAGTCGCTCATTGCGCGCACGGCGCGTCTTCATGCCAAAGTTGCTGCAGGACCATACACGCTAAGTGCCCGACACCCGCATTATCAGCCGGTGTCACAGGATGTGACGCTGACTCGCGGACAGTCTTTACAGCTAACCCTCGAGCTGGTACCAATTCAGGGCAGCGTTGCAGTAAACTCGGTCCCAAGTGGCGCAAGAGTCATGCTTGACGGCGTAGTGGCTGGACAAACGCCGCTTAAAGTTGACATCGAAGGCGGGGAGCATGAACTTGAAATTGCGCAAGATGGCTATGTTTTGCATCGTGACACTTTCGCAATCACAGCGGATAACCCGTCCGTCAGCCGCCACTACGAATTGGTACGAAGCGATGCGGAGGTTAATTTTGTCCTGAAACCCGGCAACGGGCTTTTGACGGTCAACAATATCGTTTTGCCATCAGGGCCGAGTGCCAGTATTCGGCTGCCAATCGATTCCAGCCACACGGTCGAGTACTCCAAACCCGGCTATCAAACCAAGCGGGTAGAATTTACCGTCAAACCGAATTCGGCAAATAGCGTGAGCCTTGAGCTGCAGGCGGTCTACGGGATCGTCGAGATTATGTCGGAACCTGTCGCCGAGGTATCTGTTGGGGGCACAGTTATCGGCCAGACACCGATGCAGCTGCGTCTGCAGGCTTTTGAACAATCCATCACTTTGAGCCGCGCTGGTTATGTATCCGAGACTCGAACCATTATTCCCGATGAGAGTTCGGTCGAAAGCGTTTACGTTACCCTTGAACCTGAGCAAAGCCACCGTCTCAAGACTGCTACGGACATCATGACCAACAGTATTGGGATGGAGTTCAGGCTGTTCCGTTCGCGGGCTTCTGTAGCAATGGGTTCAATACGCGGTGAACCTGGTTCCCGGGCCAATGAATTCGCCCGCGAAGTTCACCTTACCCGACCATTTTACGCGGGACTTTACGAGGTAACGGTTGAACAGTATCGCCAGTTTGCCCAGTCCGGGCAGCCAGGTAGCGGCTCTCGCCAACCAGTGACCGGCATCAGCTGGATACAGGCAGCCGAGTTTTGCAACTGGCTTAGTACGAAAGAGGGACTTAAGCCTGTCTACCATTTTGCTGGCAGCGACTTAATTGGCTCCGATGCAACCGCGGACGGCTACCGTATGCTAACCGAAGCTGAGTGGGAATGGCTGGCGAGAAAGGCGGGGCGAACGCAGGAAGTCACGTTTCCCTGGGGAAACAAGACGACTATCCCACCCGACTCCGGCAATCTGGCGGATGAGTCCGCCCGAGGTTCGGTGAGTGCCATCATCCCCCGCTATGATGATGGGCAGTCCGGACTCAGCGATACGGGGGTCTATAAGCCGAATTCAGTTGGCATCCATGATTTAGCCGGTAACGTCAGCGAGTGGACACACGATTCATACAGCCTTGCCCCGCCCGTATCGAGTGCCGTCGAAACTGACCCTTTTGACAAATCCACCTCCGCATGGCGTACTGTGAAGGGGTCGAACTGGCGTTCCGCGGCGCTCGAGGAGCTGAGGGTGGCTTATCGAAGAGGGAGCTCCGCCGGGGACGATACGATTGGGTTTCGTTTGGCCCGTTATCTGTATTGACGTGAACGTGTCTGATGCGCGGTAAAATGTGTAAGACATGCAGCGTGAGACGAACGGGAGGATGTGTAAAGTGAGCGTAGCGACACGGGCGAGAAAGCACTGGAAACTGGTATTGCTCATTACGGTTGCTGTCTCACTCACCGTACTCGTTTCGGGCTACCATCATTTGGGTACCGCGCAAAGCCAGGCACCTCAGATTGGCCTCAATACACCGGTCACCTTTCCAGGAGACATCTAATTGAGGGAAACGATTCGCAGCATGGTAACACTCGTTATCGCGAGCGTCGCGGTGCATGCTCTTTATGTTCAATATATCCGGCCGCGAGCTGAGCTGTTGATTGAAGTGGCACAGGCTGCAGGGCAGTATGCGCCGCGGCACTGGGTGGTGATTCTCAAAGACTGGGAACAGGAAATTTGCCTCATACTGGCGATCTACTGCATTGTGCAAATTCTGATTAAGCTCTATCAGCTGTCAAGAGAACAGTATCTGTTCGAGATTGATCTGTTCGGCGATGTGGAGCGCGCCAACACAGCCCTGACCGACACCCTTGAGGAACTTGAAGAGCTGCCGGCTTCGATTGGCAAATCACAACTTGTTGAAACCCTCACTGCCTCGCTTCGCAGGTATCGAATCACCGAAGACGTGCAGAACACCTCGGACGCCATCCAAACCAGTGTGGAAGCACTTTCGATGCGGCTTGAAGCGGACAATACGATGCTTCGCTACATGATATGGGCAATCCCGTCAATCGGGTTTATCGGCACGGTCCGCGGGATCGGTCAGGCACTTTCGCAGGCGGATCAGGCTTTGTCGGGCGACATTTCCGGCATGACCGCGAGCCTCGGCATCGCGTTTAACTCGACCTTCGTGGCACTGGTGATCAGCATCTTCCTGATGTTGCTGCTGCACTCGCTGCAAAAGGCGCAAGATCAGCGTCTTGTCGATATTCAAAGTTACTGCGAAGAGTTTGTACTGAAACGAATCAGTCAGTAGGATTGACACGATCGCCATGAAGAAAAAGCGGCGAACAATGGGCAGCAATCTGGCATTTCTGGATGTTATGGCCTGTGGGCTTGGCGCTGCAGTGCTGCTGTTTCTGATTGTCAAGCATCACACGGGCGGGCCGCCGGTTGCAGAAGCGGCTGTTTCGTCCGAGCGCGAGGTGCTGTCGATGCTGCAGCTTGCCGAAGCATCGTTGTCAGAAAAGATCAAAGCGGTTGATCAGCAAATTGCAGCCGATGAGGCAGTCAATCAGTCAAATGAGAAATTGCTAGACGAGTACCGGGCAAAACAGGCGCAGCTGGCTGCGCTCAAAATTGAGATCGCCACCGAACAGGCCAGGAACGCCGCGCTGGAAAAGGAAGTTGTCAGGCGGCAGCCTCAAAACGAGGCCGATGTACTCAAAAATCGCCAGCTCGGTGAGGAGGACTACCTGATCGGGATGAAGGTGGAGGGCAGGCGTATTGCGATCATGATTGATCGAAGCGCCTCGATGACCGACAGGAAACTGGTGGACATCATTAAGCGAAAAATCGGTTCGGACGCAAACAAGGCAAAAGGCCCGAAATGGCATCGAACGATTCGGGTTGCGCGGTGGCTGCTTGCGAGGTTGCCGCACGACAGTCAAGTCGCGGTGATTGCGTTTAACGATAAGGCTAAAGTGTTAAATCGCGGACGCTGGGCAGCAAGCCGCGACGCCGCTCAACTAAACGGGCTTGTGGCTGAAATAGCAAGTCTCGTTCCGACCGGTGCAACCAACCTGGAAGCTGGCCTTGTCGCGCTGAATAAACTGTCTCCGGCCCCGACCGACATCTACATGATTACAGACGGGCTGCCGACTCAGAGTATTTCCTCGCCTGGAATTAGTACCCGCTGCAAACGCAAGGCGCAAAGCGTAAGCGGGCGGTGCCGCGCGATACTATTTAGCACCAGCATCTCAAAGACACTGAGTCGCGCGTCGAAGAAGGTCAATGTGATTTTGCTGCCGCTCGAGGGCGATCCAGCCGCCGCCCCGCTCTACTGGAACTGGACTGCGTTGACCGGTGGATTGCTGCTGGTTCCCGCGGTGGGATGGCCATGAGAAAAAAAAGACGATCTGGCGAGGGCGAAAGCCTGGCTTTTCTTGACATTATCACCTGTGGTTTTGGCGCGATCGTTTTGTTGCTGATCATTTCCAAGCCAGTGCCGGACTTCATTGATTTTGTCGAGCAGGATGTTGATTTGAGCGGTGCAATCGAGCGCGCAGCTGAGAGCGTTGCAATGCTTAGCGCACAGCTGGAGGGCCTGCGTACCGCGCTTTCAGAGGTACCGGACCCGGCCAGCCAAACAGTCGACATTCATGTCGATCAGTCCATTGAAAGCGCCAGGCAGCAGCTTAAGGAATTGCAAAGCAGTAACCAGGCTCTCGAAATTGTTCAGCAGACCCTGACAACCACCAGCATTCTTGAAACGACCAATCCGAGCCAGCGAGACCCGGAGGTGGGCGGGATTCCGGTTGATAGCGAATACGTGATTTTTATTGTAGACACCTCCGGCAGCATGATTGAGATTTGGGACCGCGTGATCGATGTGATGTATCGGATTATTGACATACATCCGCAGGTGAGAGGGTTCCAGGTTATGAATGACAATGGTAACTTCCTGTTTGAATCCACCCGCCGCAAGTGGTTGCCGGATACACCCAGATCACGGCAGAACGTAAAGGCCTCGCTCAGTATTTGGCAGAGCTTTTCAAACAGCTCTCCTGTGGAAGGGCTTGAAACCGCGCTTAAGCTCTATGGCGGCAAGCGGGAAAAATTATCGGTCTATATTGTCGGAGATGACTATACCGGTTCATCATACGATGAGGTTATCCGCGTTCTTCGTCGACTCAACTTCAACCAGTCGACAGGCCAGCCAAAGACACGCATTCACAGCATTGGCTTTCTGTCTCAACACGGGAGCGACCGTTACTCGACACTGATGCGCAATGTGGCAGAAAGAAATCGCGGCGCCTTCTTGGGCTTGCCTAATTGAATTTGACTTAAACGCTTGTACGAGTTTTTACCCGACTGGTTCAGACACAGGAGCGAACACTATTCGGCGATTCCAACCATGGCGGATTATAGAGTCAATGAAATACCCACACCAAAAACTTCCAAAGAACAATCTCACAAAAGAACAGCACCGGCGCGCTAACAAATTAGCTGTTGGTTTGATGAGTAAGCCCAAGGCTGATCAAAAAGCGCCTTAAAGAGATACTCAAAAGCGAGTATATGGCACTTAGTTGTGCTATAACACCGTAGAAAAGGTTAATCGCGGTGGCTCTGGTTTCTTTGTTGGTTGTGTATACACTTCTTTGATAGAGCCCGAGGCGGGAGTCGAACCCGCTTCCAATCTGGGGATATTCCAATGAAGCTAGGGGTTGCTAACCCCGCACATTAACCGTTCTGTCACTCGGGCAGTCCTGTCATGTCGCCCTGCGATAAAGGACAAAGGAAAGGGGGCGTTTGTCGCCCCCTTTCGCTTTATAAGCAACGGTGTGATTTTAGCACATAACAAAATTCGCTTTGCGTAAATAACTATATAAATCCCTTAAAAATTGGACATTCTTGCAGCAGCCGACACATATCCGTTCGTTTTTCCACGTAACATATTTCTATATCGATTGCAGTATTGAGTAACATTTTCTAATACCGTTGACTTTTCAAGTTTATTGGATCAATTCCTCGATTAAAGCCAGTGCGCAGATAACCGGTGTCAGTCTCTGATGATGAAATTCGGGAACGCTTGCAGTTAGGAGAAGACGACGGCTGGGAATTTAGACAGATTCAGTTTCAAGGAAACGAAACGATCAGCCCCCAGCGCGACGACTTAGCTGACGAACTGGTTGCTTTTGCCAACGCAAATGGTGGAAAACTGCTTTGCGGCGTTACAGACGACGGTCAGATTCAGGGAATCACACCGTCAGAAATGGCCATACTCAATCGTCTCTTGGTCGATGTAAGTGCCGATCTGATTAAACCTGCCCTGTACCTCGATATCCAACATCGCCAACTTGATGCCGAGGGGTTCGTACTGGTCGAAATACCAAGAAGTGATACCGTCCATGAGAGGTCAGGCCGCGCATTTGTTCGCGTTGGGGCATCCAAACGCCCCCTTGATGTTGGCGAGCGCTTACAGCTTACGGAACGGCGGGCACAAAACCGATACAGGCGATTTGATCAGCAGATTGTTCCGGATACCGGCTTCAATACACTTGACGAACGACTTTGGCAGCCTCTATTGAGTGCATCCGCAGCCGAAGAGCCACAGCATGGTTTGATGAACCTTAGACTCTTAGCAGCCGATGATTCCGGAATTATCCGGGTAACCAATGCCGGTGCGCTGCTTTGTGCCGCCTCGCCTCAACATTGGCTGCCTCAAGCTAAAATTTCAGCGACGCACTATCGCGGTAAAGACCGAACATCTGAGCAACTGGATGCACAGGAAATTGTTGGTACGCTTCCTGATCAGATTAGTGAAGCAGTGAAATTTGTTGTGCGAAACATGCGTGTCGCGGCACGTAAAACACCGGCCCGGGAAAATATGCCGCAATACAGTGCCACCGCGATATTTGAAGCACTCGTGAACGCTGTGGCTCACCGGGATTATTCCGTAGCAGCTCGACGTATCAGGATATCGATGTTCAAAGACCGTCTTGAAATCGAATCACCTGGACAACTGCCCTACGGCATGACCATCGAAAACATGAACGTAAGCCAGGCAACACGCAATGAAGCTATTGCTTCAGTCCTTGGTCGAATTCCAGTCAGTGATG
>JAJDZL010000179.1 GCA_022824665.1 Gammaproteobacteria bacterium
CTGCTTTGGGATCTCGAATTGAATTAATTGCCTTTTCGACTGACATTAATGCTTCCTCCAGAATTTTATTTGAATGTCATATATCCATGTATTAACACAGCAATTATCATGCCAACATTTCCAATGGATTTGAGGCCAATAAACCTAGGAATTGCACCATTATAGTGCAGACACTCTCGACAACGCACCAAAATAGTGCGTAACTCAATGATGAATCAAACGCAAGTGGAAGTGTTTAAGGTGCGTTCAATGCCGGGTACTTAGCGCACCGATCACTTGTCGCCGACCTGCAGTCGGACGGTGAATTCGTCGCCCTGCGTTTCGGTTGAAATGACTGTGTGCCCATTAATTCGGCACCAGGCAGGAATGTCGAACAGGGCGCCAGGATCGGTGCAGCGCACTTCGAGAACTTGTCCGCGATCAAGCTGTACCACCCGTTGCTGGGTTCGGATGACCGGCATCGGGCAAATCAGATTTCTTGCATCAAGCAGCTCGTGTGCTACACATACCATGGTTCGGGTACTTCCGCAGGTTTCATTGGAGTGACTGACAACATGCGTTTATTGCCTTGCTGGTCGGTAAATTCCACATCGACGACCTCAGCTTTTCTCGATGCACCAAAGCGCGCGACGAGCCGGGCGGCTGTTTCGACATCAGCATCCGGTATCGGTCCGTCGATCAGACTCAGTGGTCCTGAGTGACTGGTGATCGAAAGGTGCGCAAATCTGGACCGGTAGCCGCGCAAATACTGGGTCTCGCCGGAATCGCGGGCGATAATCAGCTTCCAGTTTTTACCGGGCCGCAGGTGTCTGCCGACTTTAAGCAGCATGATGTCATCGAATTCGTAATTCTTGTCCTCGCGGTGGTCCCAGAAGTCCTGCAATTTGCGCGAGTATGTTTCATCCGTCAAAAAACAGCACCCGCCAGCGGGCTGTGAGTAGTCGGTGATATTGAAATCCCGAGCGAGCGCAATTTGTTTATGCCGACCCCGACCGGTGATGTCAAGTAGTTTGTCCCGCTCAACCCAACCCGCTCTTTCGGGTAGTGTTGGTGGCAGCAGTTTTGCGCTCAGAGGACGCAGTAAACGGTCGAAGGCGCCTGATTCACGCGCCACGACAGGAAAAGTGCTGCGTCGCTGTGATTTGGGACGCTGACCCAAAACTTCACCTGTAATGATAAAGTCAAAGCCATTTTGCTCCATCCATTGTCTGGCTCTGCCAACCATAAATCCCTTGCAGTCCAGGCATGGATTGAGATGCGCACCGTAGCCGTGTCTGGGATTAAGCACAATATCCTTGTACGGTTCGATGGCTTCGATGATGTGCAGCCTGATGCCAATCTGTTCAGCGGACCACAGGGCGTTGTTGCGCTTTTGCCTGTTCCGATCGCGATTGCGGATCGCGTGGGTGTGCCCCTCAACACAAAATCCGGTAAAAATGTTGAGTCCTTCCACGTGGATGCCCTGCTCAAGCATCAGACGGGCGGCGAGCATTGAATCGAGCCCGCCTGAGATCAGCGCAATAGCTTTGCGTTTAGTTGGCATTGGTCCGTGTAATGATGAGCGAATCAAAGTCTGGATATTTTACCGCACCGCGGTCAAAGTCCATCTTGGCACAATTGAAATTTGCAAGGGTTAATGACGGGAGATCTAAGACGCACATTTTTTTCAGGGAATTGTCATGTCGTGCACAAGTTGTCTGCGACCGAGTCAGATATAATTTGAAACGCCTTATACGACATCCATATCAGCACGCGGCAGATCTCGGACCGCTATCCTGAAGTTGCGTCTGTACCGATGATATTGCCTCCTGTCCGGTTGAACATTCACTCACAAGACTGCGTTGAATTTCCAGCAAATCATAGCCGCTCTTAACGGGTTTTGGGGGGAACAAGGTTGCGTAATCCTGCAACCTTATGACATGGAAGTTGGTGCCGGCACGTTTCATCCCGCTACATTTTTGGGAGCAGTTGGCCCGGAACCTGCCCGTTCGGCGTATGTTCAGCCTTCACGGCGTCCAACTGACGGACGTTATGGCGACAATCCGAACAGACTGCAGCACTATTTTCAGTACCAGGTTGTACTCAAGCCGTCGCCGGCAGATTTTCAGGATTTGTATCTCGGCTCCCTGACTGAGTTAGGCATCGATCCGCTACTGGACGATATCAGGTTTGTTGAGGACGACTGGGAGTCACCAACACTTGGCGCGTGGGGGCTTGGCTGGGAAGTTTGGCTGAATGGAATGGAAATCACGCAGGTAACCTACTTTCAGCAGGTTGGGGGCCTGGAATGTCGGCCGGTTACCGGTGAGATAACTTACGGGCTCGAACGGATTGCCATGTACGTCCAGGGGGTTGACAACGTTTTTGAACTGGATTGGAACGGACAGGTGCGCTACGGTGACCTGTATCATCAAAATGAATTTGAGCAGTCCAGGTACAACTTTGAGATTGCCGATACAGCCACGCTGTTCGGGCAGTTTAACGCGTGCGAGAGTGCCTGCAACTCATTGGTCGAGCAACAGCTGCCATTGCCGGCCTATGAACAGGTCTTGCGCGCCTCCCACGTGTTCAATCTTTTGGATGCAAGGCGCACCATAGGGGTTACGGAACGGGCGGTTTATATTGGCCGGGTGCGTGCATTGGCGCGTAAAGTTGCCGAGTGCTACTACGATAGCCGGGCAGCAAAGGATTTCCCCAGGTTACCCGAGCGCACGGCCAATGCTGCTGAGACTCAAGACCCACCTGCAAAGCCTGCACAATCAAGCGCTCCTCAACAGTTGCCAGACTCCGCGTCGCTGCTGCTTGAACTTGGAACTGAGGAACTGCCGCCTCAATCAGTTGCTACACTCGCCGCCGCGCTCGAACGTGAACTCAAAAAGGAACTCTTGGATGCCGGGCTAATCAATGCACCAGACGCAGCTTCAAGGTGGTACGCTACGCCGCGGCGGCTTGCCGTTCACCTGGCGTGTGTTCAACACCGTCGCGAGGATATCGAAAAGGTACGCAGAGGCCCGTCGGTTGAAAAGGCCTTTGAACCGGACGGTACGCCTACCCGGGCAGCACAGGGATTTGCCAGGTCCTGTGGTGTCGAGCTTGCCAGGCTGGACAGACTGGAGAATGAAAGTGGCACGTTTCTAGCCCACCGATATGTTGAATTTGGAAAATCCGCCGAAGAGATTCTACCGCAATGTATTGCTGCTGCTGTTGCGCGTTTACCCATTTCAAAGCGCATGCGCTGGGGTGATGTAGAACACGAGTTTGTCCGACCTGTTCACTGGGTGGTACTGTTGCATGGTGGTAAACCTGTCTCCTGCCAGGTGCTTGGCATTCGCTCTGGTGCGTCAACCGCAGGTCACCGATTTCACACAAAGCAGTTGATCGCACTGAAAAGTGCCGACGAGTA
>JAJDZL010000157.1 GCA_022824665.1 Gammaproteobacteria bacterium
CCAATTTCGGCCATCTGCTGGACGATCATCGTATTGATCGGAATATAGGGCTTGCGCCCGATGTTTGCGACATTGATACAAGCCCGACCCCCTGGAACCAGTACTCTGAACACTTCGCACCAAACAGATTTCAACAGGTCGTGATACTCATCTTCGGTCAGGTCATCGTCATAATCCTTGCCCACGTTATATGGCGGTGAGGTTACCGATAAGTGCACACTGTTGTCGGGCAGCTCCAGCATTTCAGTGCTGCTGTGATTGTAGATTTGGTTGACCAAACCGTCATCACATGCAATTTCTTCCGCCGTTTGACAGTCGGTATTTCGAGGTTCAGCGTCATATATCTTGCGACTGTAAAAACCGCTTGAGTCGTGCCCCATTCGGTTCGATGTTCCAAAAGACTTCATTTCTGTATTTGCCATAATTGCCTCGATCAGACTTATCGGAACTATCGTGGGTTCAAGTTATTGTATTACGGTGATTGAAAACTTAAGGGAGCTCCATGCAGGATTAAATCTTCATCGTGAAATAAACTGCCGCCCGTCACACGGAATTTTCGAGTGAAAACAAGCATAACGATCACTTGCCGAGAAATCGCTCGGGGTACCTACAGCAGGAATTCGTTCAGCGCCTCAAGGTCTGCCAGATCAAGCGTGCCGGCAACTTCTTTGAGTGCGACCAAACTCTGAAAATATTCGTATCGAGCCTTGTGCAGGTCGCGCCGCACTTCAAATACATCCTGCTGTGCGTCCAGTACCGCCAACGAGGTAACGAGACCGACATCATAGTTGCTTTCGGTCAGTTCAAGGGCACTTTCGTTGGCTGCTACCGCAAGCTCCAGGGCCGCGACCTGGTCAATCAGACTGACAACATTGCGAAAGGTGCTTGATGCACGGGTGACAGTGCGTGCCTTCAAGCCCTGCAGAATCTGCAGCTGCGCTTCATATCTCAAAGTTGCCTGCTGTTTTCGCTTGGTTCCCTGTCCGCCCGCAGAAAACGACTTTGATAGGGTCAACTCTGCGAAAGTGTGGTCCCTAATGGATTCTGTACCGTCGAATTTGTCATTGACGCGCGCCGTCAGGTCTGCTCTGAAATCGGACTGTTGATTCACAAGATCAATTGTGCCACTTGCGATTGAAACGGTCATTTGCTGAATCGCAAGATCAATGTTGTTCGTTAGCGCGAGATCAATCCAGAATTCCATCTGCCCGGGCTGGAGCTCGGGCGCGCTCGTCGCGTCGTTCAATACGCTGAGCTCAGTGGGCCTGTGACCGATCAGCTCTGACAGCTGCAGCATGGCAGTTTCGACCGAGTTGTGCGCCATAATCACCGCAGCCCGGGCCAGTGCCAGACGCGCCTCAGCAATACGAACATCAGTTTCGGTGCCAAGACCGGCATCGCGCCTTACAACAGCATGATCACGCAGTGTGCGAATCGATGCAATCTCGCTTTCCGCGGTGTTCAGCGAATCTTGTGCACTCAGAGCCCCAAAATACGCATTAACCACTTTGACGAACAGACTCAGCTGTTCCTTTTTGTAGTTCAACTCAGCGAGATCAGCCTGTAATGCGGCTGTTTTCAGACCGGAAATCAGGGACTCTCTCCAAAGCGGCTGTGTGATGACGAGGCGTCCTTGAGAGATTCTCGAGTCGTCCCCTCGGAAGGGGTTGGACTTTCTGGCTGATGCACCGAACGTCAGTGTGGGATAAAGCTCGGATACTGCAATGTCATGGCTAAGCCCTTCTGCTTGGGAGGAAACCCTGGCCGCGGCAAGCTCGGAGCTGTTCTCAGCCGCCAGGTGGTAGCTTTCTACAAGATCAAGCGCGTATGCGTTCGGCGCGACTAACCCCAAAAACAAAATTGTCAGCAATTGAAAGAATTTCATGCTACTCAACAACCGATGGATTCAGGCAGTTAGAATACAAAACGATCAGGCTGAATAATATTGTCCAGAGGTGGCAGATGTGTTTCAAACAGATACTCAGTGGTCCAGCTTGCTGTATCGGTGCGGCTGATCAAAACCGCATTCATAACCGGACCATCACCGACAACCGCAACCAGGCGACCGCCAACACACATAAGCTCACAATAACTTTGTGGCAGTTCCACGACAGATCCGGAGACGAACACGCAGTGATAATCAATGTCCGAATTCCAGCCCTGCCCCGCGTCGCCGTGTAAAACTTCAACATTATTGGTATCAATTGCGGCGAGATTTTGCCTGGCCGCCTCAACGAGATGCTCGCGGCACTCAACCGTGTGCACATCAAGGGCCAGGTGCGCCAGCAGTGCTGCAACGTGACCGGTGCCAGTGCCAATTTCCAGCGCCAGGTCGTTTGGACCAGGCGCCAGTGCCTGTAGCAGTCGGGCTTCAACCTTTGGCTGCATCATGACCTGCCCGTCACCAATCGGAATATTCATATCCGCAAATGCAAGGTGCTGTTGTGCAGCAGGTACAAACACCTCGCGCGGTACTGCGGCCATTGTTTCGAGCACTTGTGGGTTAAGCACGCCCCAGGGTCGAATTTGCTGTTCGACCATATTGAATTTAGCCAGCTCCAGATTCATAAGTGCGCTATCTGTCCCGATCCCGAATTAATCGCAAGCACCAGGTTGCGAATATCGAATCAGTGAATGCGATGCGAGTGCATCGTGTATTCACCGCCCTTTAAATCGGCGAATATTTCTGCGACCGCAGGATGTTCAACCGGATCGCCGCTCGCGTCGGGTAACAAGTTCTGCTCTGATACGTAGGCGACGTAACTGGACTTTTCGTTCTCGGCGAGCAGATGATAGAAAGGCTGATCCTTGCGCGGCCGGATTTTCTTTGGGATGGAATCGTACCACTCATCTGAATTATTGAACTCAGGGTCGACATCAAATACCACACCCCTGAAGGGGTAGTATCGGTGCCTTACGATCTGACCAATTTTGTATTTTGCGATTATCGACATTCAGCCATAATTTTGCTGGATAATTACCTGTTCAACATATATCCATTCTGAACTTTTTCAAGTTGAGTTCAGCGTTAATTCACTTTTTGCCATCACTGGCTAAGAATGTGTCATCAGTTTGATTATAGATATTGGAGTGTCGAAACTTGCGTGACATTTCGGATTATCTTTCCGCGCTGAATCCTCGGCAGAAAACCGCGGTCACTGCCGAAGACGGACCGCTGCTGGTTACGGCGGGTGCAGGCAGCGGCAAGACTGCGGTATTGATCAATCGGATTGCCTGGCTGATCGCTGAACGTAAGGTGCCGGCCAATCGAATCATCGCGGTTACATTTACCAACAAGGCGGCGCGGGAGCTCAAAGTGCGCGTGCAGGATTTACTGTTTGAGATAACGGACGGTCCGGTTGAACCCATAGTTGGCACATTTCACGGATTGTGCAATCAGTTTTTGCGGATTCGCTACGAGGAAGCAGGCTTGAGTCAACATTTCAGCATCATGGATCAGGACGACCAGAAGTCGTTTATTGCCAGCCTGATAAAGGACAACCGAATTGATCTGCTGAACATCCTTACACCAAAGAGCTTGCAATCCTACATTAACAAGTCCAAGGAAGCAAGGCGGCGGGCTGGACAAGGCGATACCTATTACCCCCACCAGCGCCAGCAAGAGCAAGTTTATGAGCTTTATGAGGTGGAGTGCGAAAAGCAATCACGCATTGATTTTGCCGAACTCATGCTGAGAACTGTCGAGCTTATGGAGCGCAACACACAAGTGCGGCAACACATTCAGGAACGTTTTTTACACGTACTGATTGATGAATTTCAGGATACCAATGAACTTCAGTTCAGGTGGATGGAGCTGTTTTGCGGCAAGCACAGGAATATTACCGCGGTCGGTGACGAAGATCAGTCAATCTACAGCTGGCGCGGCGCACTTGCGTGGAACTTAAAGCGTTTTGAGGCGGTGTATCCCGATACCAGAATCATTCGGCTTGAACAAAACTATCGATCAACCAGGCCAATACTTGATGCCGCCAATGCGCTGATCGAATTCAACAGTAATCGCTACGAGAAGAAACTTTGGACCGGCAAGTCAGGCGGCAGTCCAATCAAGCTTTTCAACGCGGCTGATGCTGATCGTGAGGCAAGCTTTGTTGTCGATCAAATCAATCAAATCGCCAGTTTGGGACGAGATTGGTCAGATTTTGCGGTGCTTTATCGAACCAATGCACAGTCGCGCAATTTTGAAGAAGGACTCAGCCACAAAGGTATCCCTTTTCGCGTTTACGGTGGTGTCAGATTCTACCATCGGCGAGAGGTTAAAGATGTTTTGAGCTACCTGCAATTGGTTGCCAATCCGAATGCGAATGACGCATTGTTAAGGGCTGCCGGTATGCCGCCGTGCGGTATTGGCAGCGTTACGAAGCGCAGAGTTGCAACGCGTGCGGAGGTTCAGGAATTTTCGTTTTGGGAAGCGGCTGTTGAGTTGGCTGAGGAAAGCGGGGGAACTGGAGTAAGCGGTTTGCGAAACCTGGTTGGCCGCGTCAATGAACTCAAGGACAAGAGCACAGAGTATTCTCTTGGCAAGCTGATTAAAGCGGCGATCGATATATCCGGTATTGGCGAGCATCTGAAGAACCACTCCGATCCATCCGAACGGAGTCGCATCGAAAATCTGGACGAGTTGATCAATGCCGGTTATGCCTTTCAACAGCTGCAGGAGTCTCAATTAGGCTCCGAAATTCTCGGTGAGTACTTGGACACTGTGGTCCTGGACCCAGGTGATACGCACGATGATGTTTCACAGGGACACGTTCAGGTCATGACTCTGCACGCCGCCAAGGGGCTTGAATTTCCGGTGGTGTTCTTGACGGGGCTCGATGAAAACGTGCTGCCACATTTCTTTTCCACCAATCGGGTCAATGAATTTGACGACAGTAATGATGCAGGAATCGAGGAGGAACGCCGCCTGTGTTATGTTGGTATGACCCGTGCGGAGGAGGTTTTGTATCTCACTCGCGCCTCTAATCGTATGGTCCGGGGTAAATACACTCGGTACACCCGATCCAGATTCCTCGCCGAAATCCCCAGGCATTTACTTGAGAATGTCGGATTTGACAGCGTACCTGAACCGATCAGGCCGCAACCGGAAGCACCCTTCTCGAGGTGGTTAGGCGTGTCAGTACGACATCAGAAATTTGGACCAGGCATTGTCATCGCGATTGACAATCAGGGGGCAGAATCATTCCTGACAGTCGAGTTCGAGAAATATGGTGCCAAAACTGTTTTGTCGAATTTCGTCAGCATCGATGAGGTTTAGCGCTGAGCGTCGGTCACAGATTCGAATCGTCAACGCGGATGAGTACCTGTGGGATTTACTTCAATGTGCTGCGCCAGCCGTAATTTGCGCTGAACATTGCTGATAAGTGATTTAACATATACGATTTTAGAGCTACATTGAAGGTCTGCGCGGATCTCACAATTGGACACGAACATGTCGGAGAAAACCGTTGATTTCATCCAGATGAAGGATGGAACCTACGAAGATTACCAACTGCTGCAAAAGTACGAGGGCGGGTTTATTGCCGGGACCGCCGCGCGTGTTCTTACCCACTTACAGAGTCTGGAAAACTCTCTTGCAGGATACCGGGTGTCTCGTTTGGAGCACGCCCTGCAGTGTGCAACCCGCGCCTGGCGCGATGGTGCCGGGGAGGAAATGACCGTTGCTGCACTGTTACACGACATTGGCGATCACCTGTCGCCGGAAAATCATGGTGAGTTGGCCGCGGCGATTTTACGGCCCTATGTCTCTGAGAAGACCTACTGGGTGGTCAAACATCATGGTGTTTTTCAGGGCTATTACTTTTTTCATCACATTGGCGGCGACCGCAATGCGCGCGATCAGTTTCGTGATGCAGAACATTTTCAGGCCTGCGCTGACTTTTGTGAAAAATGGGACCAGTCAGCGTTTGATCCAGACTACGATACATTGCCACTTGAGTTTTTTGAGCCGATGGTGCAGCGGCTGTTTGACCGTGAGCCGTTTGGCTCGCATACCGCGTGACTTGAGTAAAATGCGTACCCGGTCTTTCGATTTGACAACTAATATTTCTACTTTGTAACTTTAAAAGTCATGACCACAACATTTAGCGACAGAGACGGTTTCATTTGGAATGACGGCCAGCTGGTGCCCTGGCGCGAGGCGACAGTGCACGTGCTCACTCATTCTTTGCACTATGGGTTGGCCGCGTTTGAAGGCGTGCGTGCTTACCAGACTGACAACGGCCCGGCAATTTTCCGACTTCAGGACCACACCAACCGACTGTTTGAATCGGCCCACATTTTGCGCATGAAAATGAATTTTGACCGCGACACCATCAACGAGGCGCAGTTGGAAGTTATGCGCGCCAATGGTTTGAAAAGCGGTTATATTCGTCCGCTTGTCTTTCTTGGCTCGGAGGGCATGGGTCTTAGAGCAGACAATTTGTCGACCCACGTCATGATTGCAGCCTGGGACTGGGGTGCGTATCTGGGTGCTGACGGTATCAAGAACGGCATTCGAGTCAAGACTTCATCGTTCTCCCGGCTGCATGTCAATGTGGCGATGTGTCGCGCCAAGGCCTGCGGTCACTACACTAACTCGATTCTTGCATTGTGGGAGGCACTCGATAATGGTGTCGATGAGGCACTGCTGCTCGATACCAACGGCTACGTGATGGAGGGTTCAGGTGAAAACATTTTCGTGGTGCAAAACGGTAAAGTGATTACGCCCAACCTGACCTCGGCACTGGACGGCATTACTCGCCGTACAGTGATTGAACTGCTCGGTGAGATGGGCTATGAGGTCGCCGAACAAATGATTACACGTGATCAAATCTACATTGCTGATGAGGCTTTTTTCACGGGTACGGCTGCGGAAGTCACGCCAATTCGCGAGCTGGACAGCCGCCAGATTGGCGCTGGAACACCAGGCCCGATCACCAGGGAGCTGCAAGCGCGGTATTTCGATGCTGTTGAAGGGCGCAGCGACGCGCATCAGGACTGGTTGACTTACGTCTGAGTGAGGGTTTGATGGACACCGGTAGCTATCAGCCCAAACAGGGCGAAACACCAAACACCGAAACCGTAGTCTATGTAACCGCAGACGACCTGCCACTGCATTGCCCGCTGGACCGGATGCGTCTTTGGGACTCACACCCACGCGTTTATCTGCCGCTTGATGATGACAATACGGCACTTTGTCCATACTGTGGTACGCGGTTCATTCTGACCGAAGCCCTTCCTTCCGATTGAGTCAAACAGCACAATTGGCGCAGCTTTTATCTGCGCGGCGAACGCTCTCAGGAATTTTCGAAGACAGGACTGAGCTGTGGTCGGAAGTTGGTGTTGCACCAGCGGCAGGCAGTCATTCATTCGCCTGGACGCGCTCACCGGTCCCAAATGGTGGAGAAATATTCGAACGTCTGCCGCGTTCGGTCAAAAGCCTGGTCCTGATTGGCATGGGTGGTGCCACATCGAGTACCGAAGCCTATGCCTGTGTGCTGCCGACCACCCGTCGCCTGCATGTGCTGAACAGCACTTCGCCCGAGTCGCTGGCGGACTTCTTCAGTAAGCCGCCTGCCCCTGACGCGCACTATGTTATTGCAAGCAAGTCAGGAACAACACTGGAGACGCTGTCCATTGCCAAGGCTGTGTTTGAACACGTCGACTCAGCCAACGCTTTCACTGCGATAACGGACCCTTCAGACAGTCAATTACGCAGTTGGGCAGCACAAAATCAGATCAAAACTTATTGCTCTGATCCATATGTACCCGGCCGTTTTTCCGCCCTCAGTAATCTGGCTTTGATTCCAACAGCCATGCTGGGTATAGACATTGCGAAGATTCATGCGGTCAGGGAAGAATTCAGCCGCCTGATGACAACTGAGTGCGAAACGACAGATCAGCTGCGAACGCTCGCGGCTGAGCTTGCCCGTGCGTCGGTAACCCGCGGTGCCCGCCTGGAAATTAGAACCGCTTTGCAGACTTTACCGTTTGCCCGGTGGCTTGAGCAGCTGAGCGCGGAAAGCCTCGGCAAATGCGGCTTGGGAGTGTTGCCGGTAATCACGACCATCGACGGTCCGCGGCAACGAGATGGCGAAAAACAAATTGAAATTGACATAGTCATTAAAGAGTCTCATTTCGGAATCCGCTATTCTGAGTCAGACCTGACCAGAAACCTGATGGCCGATATTTTTCTTAAGTGGCAATGTGTGATAACGCTGGTGGGATACCTGATTGGCATTGATCCCTACAACCAGCCTGAAGTGGAGCGTGCCAAGCGATTCGGTATCGCATCTGCCGGTCAAAATCAGGCGGTGCACGACAAAGTTCCGACAAGCCCGTATCGCTACGTGCTGGATATGAAGTCGGACCAGGCAATCGGGCGCGTAAAAGACTTTTTTTCACGCTTGCAAAACTCGCTCAGGCCACACGACTATGTAGCACTTCTGGCGTACGTTAATCCAACGCGGGACAATGAGGCGGAACTGGAAAAGCTCGCGTTATTGCTCAAATCGCGGTTTCAGTTGCACCAAAATCTGGTTGTCTACAGTTTCGGACCGCAGTATCTGCATTCGACCGGACAGTTTCACAAGTCTGTCGCCAAAGCCGCGCTGATGAGCACTTGCCACGCAATGCTGCGGGATATCAGGAGGCAAAAGACGCAAGCGGAGCCAGATGAAGGGGTGAAAAACGACCGTATCGAGCTCGAAGGAAGCGGTCACTTTTTGTTTATTGAGGCCGAGGAGCGCTGCGATTTTGAGGTAGTCGGGTGTCCCTATACGTTCGCGTTTGTGGTGCGCGAGCAGGCGCGTCTTGATGCGCAATACCTGGCGCTTGCAGATCGGTTTGCGGGTACCTCCCCCAGCCTGATCAAACTAAGCGGTGATACTGAAAGCAGCCTGCACAGACTCCGGGCGGCGCTGCACGGCGTGGAGTGGATTGTGTAACCCGATCAGTCGAGTCCTTGCATGTAACCGGCGAGATCTTCGATCTGCTCCGTAGTCAGGCGAAAGGCAATCGTATTCATTTCTTCGTTGACGCGTTTGCCGGACTTGAACTCCATCAGGGTGGCGACGAGGTACTCCTTGAACTGTCCTGACACCTTCGGGTAGCGTGCTGGAATGCCATCGCCGGCCGGTCCGTGGCAGGCCATACAGGCAGGCACAGAATATTGGGTCAGCCCCACGCGATAAATCTCCCGCCCGCGTTTGGCCGCAGACACTTCGGCTTCTGAAATGCTGGCTTTGCTGGTCTCAAACTCGGCATAAAATGCGTCGATGTCCTGCATATCCTGTTCTGAAAGAGTCAGCACAAGCCCCTTCATGATTGCGTTGTCGCGCGCACCCGATTTGTAGGCGGCAAGCTGAGCTGCGACGTAGCCTGGAATTTGTCCTGCAATTTTCGGAAACTCTGCACTTACGCTGTTACCGTCAGGCCCATGGCATGCAGCACAAAGCGCAGCTTTCGATTCCCCGGCTGCAGCATCACCCGCAGCAAAAACTGGAGTATGAAACAAAGTGAGACTTAACCCCCATGCAGTACCCACAGTGAGAATCAAGCGAATTGTCGAAGAAACACGCATAGTTTGTATCCAAATCAATTACTGAATTTACGCAGCAGCCTGATTTGAGCCGCTTGCGCAGTTAAGCGCTCGAAACAAATATATACGAAATATCGCAGGGAATCCTTTGGGCCCTCGGAACTGATTGACGGGAATGCTGTTCCCATACACCGATTGCTGAATCTGAGCGCCATTAACGGGCAGAAATTATATGACAGGATTTGCCAACTTCACCCGGTCGTCGCGCGACCAGATTATAAAAGGGAATTATATACAATAGTGGCGAAACCTTACGACAAGTAAATCGTTTCAATCACTTAGTAAGTTAGCACGCTTTCTGCCTGGTTGGTTTTTTCGAAGACCGCTTTGGCGCATCATTCTTGAACAGCGACCGAGCCACCTGGTGAGGGGTGGCGTAAATGCGTAGATCGGTTTGATATTCTCTTTTGGTGGGCTGTTTTTGTTTCATTAGGTTCTCCATTACGCAGGCGTAATTGATAACAATCATTTATCAAGGTACCGCCTCAAATACGACGTGCCAAAACCAACCACCGCTCCACTTAACACGAAATTTTTGATGACTTGAACTTGGTTTGGCATAAGCCAATGCCAATTGTTCGGTGTCAGAGAATGCCAACCAAGAGTTATCACAGAACCGATCATCAGAATAAATACAACAACAACTAAGGCGCACATTCCATAAGCAAGGACATTGCGAGTGAATTCATCTCTCTTATGTTCACTACGTTCTTTCTCTAATTGATGTTGTCCTTTTCAGAATCTTTTTGACTTCTTTCGTCGATTACAGAGGGAAGTTTAACATCAAGCGGAATTTTATGCAGTTCTGGCCGATGCTTCTCTTTGTCATTCATTCGTTTCGGCCAGTTGGGAAAAATGATCTTTAATCAATGGGTCTGGGATAATGGTATTGCGTCCGTGCTCATTCCATACATCGTACCAAGGTGTACCTACAGCGTGCGTTAGTTGTGATAATTGAATGCCTGTAAAGGGGTCATAAACCTCAGCAACTTGATTAATCAAGTCTTCTTCATATTCATCGAAAGAGCTATCTGGAAAATGCGTTAGTGACTGAATCGGTTGCCCACCATAGTGCTTAATTCCATGATAAACATCTGGAATTACTGGTCCATATTTCCACGCTTCAACCGGTTGTGCTGATAATGCCCTATCGTACAAACCTAACATCCAACCATGACATAAGTAGGTTAACTTGATAATTTGTAATGGGTCCTTATAACTCCCGTTGTCCTCACTTATATTGACCAATTTTTTGGCAATACTTCGAGCGTCATGTGTTCGTTTCATTTCTATTCTCTCCCAGTTCAATTCAATTTCGTAGCAGGTTGCCAAATACATTCAAAATAGAAACTTCATTCTTACAATTCAAAAGGAGATCCCAATTGTTTTTCGCTAATGGGATTTTGTTGGCAGAAATTGATTTTAGATTAATCCGTTCAAACTCGGTTACGTACCGGTTGATGTGTTTGTGGCTGATTTTGTGGAATACGCCCTTGTGCGCCCGTTTCAGCACACGCCAAAACGATTCCATGCCGTTGATGTGGATATTCTCATCGACATATTCACCAACACGATGCTTGACTGACTGGTGATCGTAACCCTTCATGTTTTCATAGCTCGACAGGTCACCTGTACAAACAACCGAACCTTCCTCAACGTTGTCGCTTATGAAGTCATGTGGTGTTTTACGTTTCGTGTTTTCAACCACTTTTGCAGCGACCTTGTTTGAATCACGATTCTTTACACCAGCAACAATTGCTTTGCCACCTGCACCACGATCGGCATGAAGTTTCTTGTCTTTGTGTTTGTTCTTTTCGAGTCCACCAAAATAGGATTCATCTACTTCAACGATGCCAGAATAAGTCTGATCTTCATTCTCAAATATGCGTCTCAGTCGGTGGGCTAAATGCCAAGCAGTCTTTTGAGTAACTCCCAAATCTCTATGCAGTTTCATTGACGAAACGCTTTTCAAACTGGTAGTCAATAGGTAAGTTGCGATTGCCCAAATCTGATAACCGAGTTTTGAACCTTCCATCACAGATTTAGTCTTGACAGAAAACTTTTTGCCGCATTCCTTGTAGTTTCTACAACGATATGGCATCGTTTTGTGTTTCGCATTAGTTTGGATGTTGTCAGTGCCACATTCAGGACAATGAACTCCATTAGACCATCGAACATCTACGAACCACTTTTCTGCCGTAGCATCGTCAGGAAACATTTCGAATATCTGAATAAGGGTGATGCCTTTTCGGTATTGTTTACCTGGTGCTTTGCGCGCCATTGTGTATTACCTTGTAAAATTATTGTTAACATTTGTTTACGCTTGACAATAAATATAGCGCATTTTCGCCACTTATGTATATAAATTCCTATAAAAAAACTACGAGTCGCGTAAACCGGCAACGACAATTGATCCAAAGTCCTTTCAAGTTGTCGATTATGGCCATCTATAGGCATATTCATGCTCAAACGACAATTGACACTGGACCAGCTGTCTATCCGAATCTGGTCAAATGGCCGAAGTGCGTTCGAAAATTCTGCTTTTGGATACTGTTGCGGCATCGTTGATTTGAGCTTTGGTGCAGCAAACGCACCACGAACTTGAACTGGACATTGACCGATGGTGTTTAATGTTTTTTGACAGGGTGTGATGAAGGGCAGATTCAGTCGACTTCATGTGATTAACGTTTAATGGCCGATACATGACAATCAACCTTAACCAGGCAAAATTCATTGTTGCAGCACACAAGCCGACTCAGTGGCTGCCTGACGAGGGCGTTGAAGTGGCATTCGCCGGGCGCTCAAACAGCGGCAAATCCAGCGCGATCAATGCGCTTACCGGGCACCGAAAACTGGCTATTACCAGCAAGACTCCCGGTCGAACGCAACAGATTGTTTTCTTTCAGGTGTCACCAACGGCCAAACTGGTTGATCTGCCAGGCTACGGTTATTCGAAAGTACCAAAACACATGCGGGTTCACTGGTCAAAAGCGATTGAACAGTATTTTGCCACCCGTCAGTGTCTGCGCGCCCTGGTTTTGATGATGGATATACGACATCCGCTAAAACCCCTTGATCAGCAGTTGCTCGAGTGGTGTCGCGAGGCTGCTGTTCCAGCGCATGTGTTGCTGACCAAGGCGGACAAGCTGTCGAAATCAAGGGCTGCCGCGACGCTGGTCGCAGTTCGCCGCGAGTTTCAAAAGCGCGGCGACATCTCGGTGCAGGTGTTTTCGGCCCATGCAGGTATCGGCGTGCCCGACGCGCGCCTGCGCATCGGGGAGTTTCTCGATTATTCGTGAGCGAGTGCCCAGTTGGGACCGGTTGCTGCATCGGCAACCAGCGGCACCTGCAGCTCAGTCGTCCTTTCCATGATTGCCTTGACGTTTTCCAGCACAGTTTGTGCCTCGTCGTCAGCCGCTTCCAGCACCAGCTCGTCGTGGACCTGCAGAATCATGCGCGCGCTGGTATTGGCACGGGTCAGCCATTCATCGACCTCGATCATCGCGAGTTTCATAATGTCGGCTGCTGAGCCCTGCAGCGGTGCGTTAATCGCGGCACGCTCTGCGTGTTGCCGCTGGCCATAATTATTTGATTTGATCTGCGGCAGATAGACGCGGCGCCCGAAGATCGTATCAACATACAAAAGATCCCGTGCCTGCTGACGTGCGTTTTCCATAAATTCCCGCACGCTGGGGTAACGCGTGAAATACTGTTCAATGTACTCCTGTGCATGGCCAACCTCGATTTGCAGATTGCGCGCGAGTCCAAATGCTGACATGCCGTACATCAGTCCGAAGTTGATTGCTTTAGCGTGCCGGCGCTGGTCGGGTGTAACGTCCTCGGCCGCGCAGGCAAATACCTCTGCTGCAGTAAACCGGTGTACATCCTCACCGCGTGCAAATGCGTCGAGCAGTCCCGGATCACTCGACAGGTGCGCCATCAGCCGCAGTTCGATTTGCGAATAATCAATGGAAATCAGCGTCGCACCGGCTTCCGGAACAAATGCCTCTCGAATGCGTTTTCCTTCCCGGGTTCGAATCGGAATATTTTGCAGATTGGGGTCGGTCGAAGACAGCCGTCCGGTCGACGCGACTGCCTGGTTGAACGAGGTATGTACCCGACCGCTGCGGGGATTGATGAGCTCAGGCAGTTTGTCGGTATAGGTTGACTTTAGTTTATAGAGGCTCCGATGTTCCAGCAACAGGCGCGGGACTTCATGGTGCTCAGCGAGTTCCGTCAGGACGGATTCAGAAGTCGACATCTGGCCCGAGCTGGTTTTTTTCGATGCCTTGAGACCCAATCTGTCAAACAGCACTTCGCGAATCTGCTTGGGCGATGACAGGTTGAACGCACAGCCGGCGCTTAGAAAAATCTTTTCTTCAATGGCCTGGATCCTGGTTTGCAGCTCAGTGCTTTGCTGCCTTAGCGCTGCCTCATCGAGACGCACGCCATTGTCTTCAATGCGCATCAGCACCGGTACAAGCGGCATGTCAAGCGTGTGGAACACATCCTGCAATCGGGGTACCGATTGAATTTTCTGCCACAGGGCGTTGTGCAGTCGAAGCGCGATGTCTGCATCCTCGGCCGCGTAGTTCGTTGCATTGTCGATTTCGACCAGGTCGAAAGTGATCTGATGCCTGCCCTTGCCAACGATGTCTTCGTACTTCGTAGTGGTCACATCAAGATATTTGAGTGCCAGTTTATCCAGACTGTGCTGGGGGATTGAGGAGCTGTTGAACACGTAGGATTCGATCATGGTGTCATACATGGGACCCGCGACTTCAATACCCACCTTCGAGAACACACCGGCATCAAATTTCATATTGTGTGCAATCTTGACAATTCCGGGGTTCTCCAGCACCGACTTGATGCGGGGCAGCACAGCCGACTGATCGAGCTGCTCGGGTGCGCCAAAGTAGCGGTGCGCCAGTGGTATATAAAACGCTTCTCGTTCCTGTATGCTGAGTGAAATCCCGACCAGCCGGTCTTTGCGGATATCGAGCCCCGTTGTTTCGGTGTCGAATGCCACGCAACCGCAGGCATGAATTCGCTCGATGAGCTTGTCAAGTGAGTCTTCATCCATGATGGTCGAATACCGCAGAGGTGGTAGTTCCGGTGGTGGTGAGGCGGCATCAAGTGCTTTTAACCGGTGGCTGAATTCAAAGCGGGTGTATAGCACTCGAAGCTCATCGACATTTGGTGATGCAATACGAAAATCATCCAGTTCAAGTGCCACATCGACATCCAGTTTCAGAGCAACGAGCTCGCGAGCCAACGCCAGCTGTTCGTTTGAGTTGCGAAAGTTCTCGCCCGCTTTACCGGGCAGGGCGTCAGCATTGAGGATGATATTGTCGAGTGAGTCATATTCAGCCAGCCACTTGGCTGCTGTTTTCGGGCCAACCAGTGTTACGCCGGGAATATTGTCAGAGGAGTCGCCTACCATCGACAGATAGTCAATGATTTGATCCGGGCGCACCCCGAATTTTTGCTCGACCTCGGCCGGCCCCATGCGTGTTCCGCGCATATCGTCGATCATGGTGACCCGGTCCGTTACGAGTTGCGTCAGGTCTTTGTCACTGCTTGAGATATACGTGTCAAGTCCGGCATCAGATGCCGCGACTGCAAGGGTGCCGATGACATCGTCTGCTTCGACGCCGGTGATGGAGATTGACTTGATGCCCATTGCAGTGACCAACTCCCTGATCGCATCGTACTGACTCCTTAAATCATCCGGCATCGGTGGTCGATTGGCCTTGTATTCGGCATACTGATCATGACGAAATGTTTTACCCTTGGCGTCAAAGACCATAACGAGGTAGTCAGGTTCGTGCTGCCGAACAATCCGATCAAGCATATTGGCGACACCGTAGATTGCGCCAGTCGGCTCGCCGCTCGATGTGGCGAGGTTAGTCGAATGGTAGGCGCGGTAAACGTAGGCGGTGCCGTCGATCAGGTAGAGGGCCTTGCTGCTGGCGCTTGTCATTGGGTGCAACTGTAAAATCTGGTCTTTGCTGCACTCAATTCTATATGCTGTTTCAAAATAAAATGACGTTGATTAAATGTTAAACACTTAAGCAGATTCCCAAAGACAGTTCGATGATTGAAGTTTCCGGGTTGACCAAGCGCTTTGGCGATACACTGGCGGTTAACAATCTCACCTTCACACTCAGCCGGGGCGAGGTGCTGGGATTTTTAGGTCCAAACGGCGCTGGCAAGTCCACCACAATGAAGATGATCTCGGGATTTATTGAGCCGGACCAGGGTTCAGTAACGATTGCCGGGACTGATATCAGGCACGATCCGATCAAGGCGAAGTCCAAGCTTGGTTATCTGCCGGAAGGAATGCCGCTTTATTCAGATATGCCGGTGCACAGTTTTCTCGCGTTTGTTGGCCGGATTCGAGGATTGACGCGCACACAGTTGCCTGAGCGAATTGCCGCAGTCGCAGCCGATGTCAGGCTCGGTGCGGTGCTGACCGATTCCATTGCAAGTCTTTCGAAGGGGTATAAACGCCGCGTTGGAATCGCGCAGGCGCTGCTGCATGA
>JAJDZL010000215.1 GCA_022824665.1 Gammaproteobacteria bacterium
GACTGGTCGCAGTATCTCAAGATGGTGAGATTATTTGGCCGGACCGGCTAATGATCTTGTTCGCCCGCGATATTGTGGCCCAAAATCCAGGGCGGCCTGTTGTGTTTGATGTGAAATGCATGAGAGCCCTGGCAGATGAGATTACCTTTGCGGGCGGTGAGCCGGTGATGTGGAAAACGGGTCATTCCTTCATTCGCGAGAAAATCGCGCACTGCAACGCAGTCTTCGGCGGTGAGTTGAGCGGGCACCTGTATTTTCGGGATCGGTGGCCCGGATTCGATGACGGTATCTATGCAAGTGCAAGACTGTGTGAGCTGCTTGGTGCAAGTTCTCTTTCAGCACGCGAAGTATTTCAAACGCTGCCCGAGTCGGTGGCAACACCGGAGATCCGAATAGCCTGCAATGCACCTCATGCGCTGGTTGACAGATTCAAGCAGTGCGTTGCGTTCGAGGGTGCCGAGGTGTGTGACCTGGATGGAATTCGTGCGACGTTTCAGGGCGGATTCGGACTGCTTCGAGCATCCAATACCGCTGACGAGCTCGTGCTCAGATTTGATGCTGATTCAAAGGTGATTTTGCGGCAAATTCAAGACCGATTCTACCAGGTGCTGGATGATCTCCTTAATACTCAGCCCGAAGCTGGTGAATCGACCAGTAATCAGTCTTCCACTTCGACCAGGCCAATCGATCGGTAGCCTTTGGGCAGCAGGGTCCCTCGTTGGGTTCTTTCGCCGAGGAATTGATCCCAGTCCGACTGTTTGATTCGTCGATACCGCTTGCCCGAGTGTATCAGCAGCGACTGCTTTTTGGTCAATGACTTAACTGCGCAGACTGATTCACCGGCTTTTCTGGCAGCCGCCGGAATATTGATCAGCCGCACTCCGCTGCCCCTGCTTTGAACCGGCAGGGATTCGGCAGGATAAATTAGCAGGCGACCGGCGTTGGTGATGACTGCGACATAATCGGCGAGACCCTGCATGAGCTGGCACGGTAGCGGGGCATCATTTTTCCTGATTGTCAGTACGGCTTTACCAGAGCGATTGCGGGTTGCGGCATCTTTCAACTGACAGATAAATCCGTTGCCTTCAGTGGTTGCGAGCAGGCAGTAGTCGTCATCAGCACCGAGTATGATGCTGATAAATTCGATGCTTGTCGAGGTGTTAATCATGGTTGTCAGGGGTTCGCCGAAGGAACGGGCTGATGGCAGGCTGTGTGCCTGGGTGGTATACATTCGCCCGGTCTGGTCCATTGAGATCAAGTGGTTATTTGAGTAACCCCTGGCACGTTGAAGAAAGCCGTCTCCCTCCCTGTAATTCAGTGATGTCGGATCGATTTCGTGCCCTTTGGCAGCGCGGATCCAGCCACTTTTTGACAAAATGACCGTGATTGGCTCGACCGGCACCAGGTCTTCTGAGGAAAAGGCTTTCGCAGTTTCGAAGCCATCAACAATTGGTGAGCGTCGCTGATCGCCAAACTCATTTGCAACAGCCTCAATCTCTTTGATCATCAAAGTTCGCAGGCGGCTCGTTGAATCCAGTGTTCGCTGCAGCTCGTCCTGTTCAAGTGACAGCGCGTCGAGTTCCTTGTTGATCTTGATTTGTTCAAGTTTGGCAAGCTGTCGAAGCCGAATGTCCAATATGGCTTCAACCTGGCGCTCTGACAGGGGGTAGCTTGCCATGAGAACAGCCTTTGGGTCGTCTGTTTCGCGAATGATGCGGATAACCTCGTCAATGTGAAGATAGACCGTTAATAGCCCGGCGAGAATATGCAGGCGGTCGGAGACCTGTTCCAGGCGGCTTTCAATGCGCCGGATGATGGTGTTTTTTCTAAATTCAAGCCATTCTTTGAGCAGCTGTTTGAGGTCATAAACTCTTGGCAGGTTATGCAACCCGATTACGTTAAGGTTGACCCGATAGGTGCGTTCCAGGTTGGTCGTGGCAAAAAGATGACCCATCAGCGCATCGCAGTCGATGCGATTGCTGCGAAGTTCAAATACCAGTCGCGTCGGGTTGGCTTCATCACCCTCGTCCCTCAAGTCAACAATCATCGGTAGTTTTTTGGCGATCATCTGCGCGGCAACCTGTTCCATCACTTTTGCTCCGGACACCTGATATGGCAGCGCACTGATGATGATTGAGCGGCCAACCGATTCCCAAACAGCTCGGGCGCGGACGGTGCCGTTGCCGGTTTCATAGATGGCCTGAAGCTCGGATCTCGGTGTAACGATTTCCGCTTCAGTTGGAAAATCCGGTCCCTTAATCAATTGACACAGGCCCGGAATGTCGATTTTCGGGTTGCGCAGAAGCTCAACGCAGGCTTCGGCAACTTCCGTCATATTGTGTGGCGGAATATCTGTTGCCATGCCGACTGCGACACCGGAAGCACCGTTCAGCAGAATGTTGGGCAGCCTGGCTGGCAGTCGTTCCGGCTCTTCGAGCGTGCTGTCAAAGTTTGGACTCCATGAAACCGTGCCCCGGGAGATTTCCGCAAGCAGCACTTGTGCATAGGGTGTGAATCTGCACTCTGTGTAGCGCATTGCTGCGAATGACTTGGGATCATCGGGCGAGCCCCAGTTGCCCTGTCCGTCAATGATCGGGTAGCGGTAGGAAAAGGGCTGCGCCATTAGCACCATTGCTTCATAGGCCGCGCTGTCGCCATGCGGGTGAAATTTGCCGATCACATCACCGACAGTACGGGCGGACTTTTTGTATTTTGCAGTCGCACTGAGTCCGAGTTCGGACATCGCATAAATGATGCGCCGTTGGACAGGTTTGAGTCCGTCGGCGATATGTGGCAGTGCACGGTCCAGGATCACGTACATCGAGTAATCGAGGTACGCTTTTTCGGCAAATTCTTTAACTGAAACCGTGGATTGAAAGAGTTCAGTCTGTGTAGGCCCAGATGTCATGTGTGTCAGATCTCGGCCTTGTTTCCGACTTCGGACAACCATGCCTTTCGATCTGCAGCCTGTCTTCTGGCCAGCAGCATATTAAAAGTGACTTCAGTTTCCGGGATGGAATCGATGTTGAGCTGCAGCAGGCGCCGGGTGTCAGGATTCATCGTCGTTTCCTTGAGCTGTGGGGGGTTCATCTCGCCCAGACCCTTAAAACGCTGTACAGTAATTTTGAGTTTCGGTTTTGAAGATTTAATGCGCGCAGTAAGCATTTCCAGTTCGGCATCATCCAGCGCATAGTGAACCTCTTTACCTGCATCAATACGATAAAGCGGCGGTTGTGCGACATAGACGTTACCGCGTTGAACCAGTGCGGGGAAGTGTTTGACAAAGAGCGCACAGAGCAGTGTCGCGATATGCGCACCGTCTGCATCTGCATCTGCCAGAATGCAGATCTTGCTGTAGCGCAAGCTGTTGGTGTCATCTGAACCAGGGTCAACACCCAGTGCGACTGCAATTGAGTGCACCTCCTCCGATGCCAGCACTTCTGACGAGGCGACTTCCCAGGTATTGAGAATTTTGCCGCGCAGCGGCAGTATGGCCTGGGTTTCGCGGTTGCGCGCCTGCTTTGCAGAACCGCCGGCAGAGTCGCCTTCGACCAGGAATATTTCCGTCTCATCCATTCGGTCGCTGGTACAGTCGGCAAGTTTGCCGGGAAGCGCAGGTCCGATTCCGATCTTGCGGCGTTTGACTCGGCGGCTGGACTGTTCGCGCTGCCGGGCGTTGGCGATGGCAAGCTCTGCGATCAGCCCGGCGGCGGAAACGTGTTGATTCAGCCACAGACTAAACGCGTTTCTGGCAACCGAAGTGAGTGAGCTGCCGACATTTCTGGAGGTAAGCCGGTCTTTTGACTGACCACTGAACTGGGGATCCTCCACCCGCACGGACAGTACGAAACTGCATTGGCGCCAGACATCTTCCGTTGAGATGCGTATGCCGCGTGGAAACAGATTTCTGAGCTCGCAAAACTCCCGGATGGCGTCGGTGATACCGGTGCGAAATCCGTTGACGTGTGTGCCGCCGGATTCAGTCGGTATGAGGTTGACATAACTTTCTGAAACAATCTGACTGGATTCAGGAGTCCAGACAACCGCGCAGTCCACCTGAATATCGTCGGTTTTTCGATGGACGATGATCGGGTCGTCATGTGGAATGCGCTCACTGCCATTTAAGAGTGAAATCAGGTATTTTCCGAGCCCTTCTTCGAACTTCCATACTTCACTGTTGGCCGGATTTATCTCATCGTTGAAGACGATTTCCAGTCCTGGGCACAGCACTGCCTTGGCGAGCAGCAGGCGTTTTATTTTTTTAACACGGAAATTTCCGCTGTCAAAGTACTGCGGATCAGGCCAGAAGTGGATTCGCGTACCGGTGTCTTTTCGCGTGATTTTCTCGATCTCAGTCAGCTTCTTGATGAGCTCACCGTGTTCGAAATTGATTTCGTAGTGTACGCCGTCTCTTCGAATTCTGACATCAAGTCTTGTAGACAGGGCATTGACCACGGAAACACCAACACCGTGCAGTCCGCCCGAGTGCAGGTAGTTTTTGGAAGAAAACTTGGCACCTGAGTGCAATCGCGTCATGATGACTTCGACGCCTGGAATGTTTTCTTCCTGGTGCAAGTCTACCGGAATCCCGCGTCCGTTATCGATGACGCTCAGGGATCGGTCCTGATGCAGGGTGACTTCAATTTTCGACGCGTATCCCGCAATCACTTCATCGACACTGTTATCGATGACTTCATGGGCGAGGTGATTTGGGTTCTCTGTCTGGGTATACATTCCCGGTCGCTTGCGAACGGGATCAAGCCCAGTCAGCACCTCAATTGCAGATGCATCGTAGTTACTTGCCAAAGTTCAGGTGAGACTCCGAACTGAAGAGGAAATTGCAGGATTATTTGCTTAATTATAACTGCTCAAACGTATGCTACAGAAGCCAGTTTGGCTGCTTGTGATGAAATCTTGAGTTGCAGTCAGGCAGTTTCAACTGATGCGACGCATCGGTTGCTGACAGGTCAGTACGTTTCGGTCAGATTGGGAATTCGATTAACCAGACAATGGCACGAATATCCAGTGGTCAGCGTGTGTTATCAATCTATTACCTGGTTGTCAGTCCAAACTGTGGGTTGTTGTATCCCTTTTGAATCAAGAGATGCAATATCTGGGTCAGCTGTAGGTGTTTTCAGCTTCCGATCTGTCAAGTTTGTCTTTGAAATGTTTTTGAATTAGTTCATTAGGAATAACTATGCCAAGTTCGCCAGGTCTATATACACGATGCCAAGGACCGCCTTCAATATGCGTAAGTTGAGATAGCTGACCATCACTTAAATCTTTGTACAAACCAAACACCGACTCTAAAATGTCATTTGTACCATCATCAATAGTTTCTTCCTTGACAATATTGATTGGCTTCAGTCCATACACTCCATGCGGGCGAAAAGCATAGTAAATACTTGGTATTACCGGACCATACCGCCATGCTTGAACATAATCATTTACTAACGGTTCATCCATGACAGCCAAATTCCAACCATGTGACATATAAGCAAGTTTTAACAGACGCATAATTGACATAGGTCTGTTTTGTTGATCAGCAATTGTTATTAGATGATTTGCAACTTGCCTACTGTCATATGGTGGGCTCGTTGATATTGTCATCATTTCTCCTCGGTTGAATTAACTCCTTGTAAGTCAGTC
>JAJDZL010000081.1 GCA_022824665.1 Gammaproteobacteria bacterium
CATAGCGCCCGCCCTTTGCAAGCGGCTGACCATATCCCGAACCGTAGGCAGAGAAAATGATGCCTGTGTGATACTGATAACCCCCGACCTGAGCATAATCCACATGCACCGAAACGTCGTTTGCCTGCCGGGCGACATGGCGCACTACATGCTCAAATTCATCGAGCAACTGAGGTAAATTGTGATTCATTCCACCGAGTTGTCTACTGGCATCATCAAGCACATCAACGCTACCGTTGAGTTCAATCAAGGTGTGAAACGCGGTCTGTGCCTGTTGAGGTAAATTGAACCGCCTGTACAGCTCATCGAGAGCCGGTTTAGACTTGCGTTTCAGCGCATTCAGCAACAGATCTGCACTAGGCGAATGGTCCAATCCGAACTCGCGCAGCAGACTTTCGACGATTCCGACATGTCCCAGCGAAACAGACAATGAATTAATTCCCGCGATATTCAGTGATTCAATCATCAACCTGATCACTTCAATATCTGATTCCAGCGATGACGATCCGAACAACTCAGCACCGAACTGCAACAGTTCCCGGCCACCACCGGTACTTGGTGTTCTGGCCAAAAGTGATGAGCCGAAATAACAAAGGCGAACCGGCCGGTGCTGCACAGGCAGGTTAAGTGCAGCCATGCGCGCGACCTGTGGTGTCATGTCTGCGCGAATACCGAACATCTTACCGCTCACATAATCGGGAGTTTTTACAGTCAGAACATCCAGATCGTCGTTCGTACCGCCCAGCAGGCATTCCACGAAGTCCGCCAAGGGCGGGACGACCAATTCGTAGCCATTGTGGTACAGGCAGTCCAGCAACTTTCGCCGCAGCTGCTCAAATTCCCACCCGTCAAAGGGCAGAATTTGTTCAACACCATCCAGTTGTATCCAGCCGCCGGTCATGAAACGCGATGAGAATCAGAAATTTAGTGAGAATATGAGGAAGATACCGACAGTAACACTGAGACAGAACAAGTTTTGTCGAGGCAAACACTAAATGGTGCTTGCAAACCAGATCAGTCCCAGCCCTAAAACGATTGCAATCATCCCGAAACGACGCAATTGTCCAACTTTTGCTAAAAGCAACATTTTTAGAAATCGGCGCGATGCATCAGGCAGCGCGAAGTAGAACGCTCCTTCGATTACCAGCATCAGTCCCGCAGCTACCAGGAAGATTTGCCAGGTGTTCACTGCCTGTCATTTCGGCGGTTAACCGCCTGAGAGACTGTAATCTTCAGTTGCACTTCCAGTTGATTCGGATACTCCAAGCATATCGATCGGGTGGCTGTCGGATGAAATTGGTTCGATCGATCCTTTGAAATACTTGAAGAACTCGGAGTTGGGCTCCAGTATGAGCAGGTCATCCTTGTTCTGGAATGTCTGGCGATACGCGTTCAGACTGCGATAGAGTTTATAGAATTCGGCATCCCGACCAAACGCATTTGCATACGTCAAAGTGGATATTGCATCACCCTCACCGCGAATCTGCTGGGCTTCCCGATACGCATTCGCTACAGTAATTTCACGCTGTCGATCGGCATCTGCACGAATTTTCTCGGCTTCTTCCGCACCTTGTGCCCTTAGCTCCTTTGCCACCCTGGCGCGCTCGGCTTCCATTCTGCTGTATACCCGTTCGCTGACTTCCGGGTCAAGGTCAACACGTTTCAGTCGAACATCAACCACTTCTACTCCGAACTCCGAAGCTTCCTTATCAACTGCAAGTCGGACCGTTTCCATAATTTCAGCACGGTCGCCGGAAATGACTTCCTGAACTTCCCGTTTACCAAATTCCTGTCTTAAACTGTCATTGACACGTTGCGCGAGTCTCGCCCGGGCATTCGATTGCAAGCCACTAACAGTCACGTAGTACTTTGCAACATCCCGAATTCGCCACTTGGCAAATGAATCCACCACCAGGTTCTTTTTCTCTCCTGTAAGGTAGAGTTCCGGGTCAGCATCCATGGTCTGAATGCGTGCGTCAAAAAACTGCACGCTGTTGATAAACGGTTTTTTGAAGTGCAATCCCGGTTCATCGTGAGATTCAACAATTCGTCCAAACTGAAATATGATCGCGCGTTCGCGCTCATCAACAAAATAGACGGTTTCGTAGATCAGCACACCTGCGATGACTGCAACCACTCCTAAAATTAATGCTTTGACTGACATGATTCTTACCTCAGTTAACCTGACCCGACTCAGCCACCGACTCGCAAGTCGCGGCTGTCTGTTCGACTCGGGCGATTGGAGTTGCTGATAATGTCCGACTGACCGTCGAGCTGACCGATGCGGCCATCCGTTGAATTGACGGTACCCTGAGTTCGTCTTTGGATCAGCTGATCAAGTGGCAGGTAAATGATATTATTGCTATTTTGCTGGTCAATAATCAACTTTGTCGAATTATTGAGCACCTCTTCAAGCGACTCCAGATAGAGTCGATCGCGAGTGATTTGTGGCGCCTTGCGATATTCGTCATAAATTTGTTCAAACCTGGAGGCTTCACCCTCTGCTCTGGCTACGATGCTGGCCTTGTAGGCTTCTGCTTCCTGCACAATTCGTGCTGCCTGACCTCGTGCTCTTGGAATCACATCATTCGCATAGGCCTCGGCTTCATTCTTCAGCCGTTCCTCATCTTCCCGAGCTTTCACCGCATCGTCAAATGCGGCCTTGACCTCTGCCGGTGGCTGCGCATTTTGCATCTCGACTGCGCGGACATTAACACCGGTCTTGTAACGATCGAGAATTTCCTGCAGCAAAATCCGGGTATCCTGTGCGATCTCCGCACGACCCGCGGTAATGGCAAAATCCATCGTGTTTCCGCCAACAATTTCCCGTACCGCACTCTCGGTAGCCTGACGCACGACCAAATGTATGGGATCGCTTACATTGAACAGCAAGTCCTTGGGGTCCTTGATGTCGTATTGCACCGCGAACTGAATATCAATAATATTTTCGTCAGCAGTGAGCATTAGTGCTTCACGGGTAACCGGCGTAATCGTTCGATTTCGCTCGCTAACGCGATAACCGACTTCAACAGTATTGACCTTCTGTACGTTTACGATCAACACCTCTTCGATTGGAAAAGGAATATGCCATCGCAGCCCCGCGCCGGTGGTGCGGGTGTATTCGCCAAACCTGAGTTCGACACCCTGCACACCCTGCTCGACAACGTACAGTCCACTGGAGATCCAGATGCCTGCAGCGACAATCAGCGCAAAAAGTACCAGCACCTTGCGAGAACCGGACCTTCTGGTCGGTTTTTTTCCCGAATCAGGGGGATCGCTCGGTCCGCTGGGACCAGCCGACTTGCCACCGCTGCCGAATTTAGAAAACACTCGGGAAAACTTGTCCTGTAAATCGCTGACAATATCATCTATTTCCGGTGGACCCGACGGTCCTCCGCGCGATCCGGAATTCTTGTCTTGACGACCCTTTTCGGGCTCATCCCACGGCATTTGCTTTACTACCTCGAAAAATGATTGAATGAGGGAACCTCATGCACAACTAAAACGCAATGGTCCGCTTCACAAAGGTGATACCAAACAACTTATTATACGAACTTTACACCTTGCAGAATTACGGTTTAACCGCAAAGTTTTTTTACTGTCAGGAAAATGACTGCGCCAGGCGAATGATTGCTAAGCACAGAAATTTGCCTATGAGCCGATGCTGAATGCAATCTGGACGCGTAATGGACCGCCTCCCAAAAGCCGTCAGCGAAGCACCTGCTGCGCTTCAATTTACCAACTCGGTCTCACTATCTCGAAATGCCGTTAATCCGGAGTTGCGGAATAATTGGACAGCAATTCATATTTGCTTTGTATTACTTCCATATGGCCAAAGACGAACAATATTGAGGTTAGTGTCGACGCGAGGCGTTGACACTAACCTCAATATTGACAGAATGTTGCGCGCAACATTTAATCCAAAAGAGAACAGGTTACCTTGAAATCAATACGGGAGGTGTTTGCCAATGTATCCAATTTCAATCTCTCGAGTTGACTGGTCCATTTCAATTCCACGTCTTCAAAAAACTTGAAATTTTGATTCTAATATCTTCAAGCATCACAAAAAATCCTGAATTAGTTCGTCGATCGTTTGAAAACGTATATGAACTCGTCGGGGGTCTCCTGTTGATACTGAAATAGCATTATCAAATTCAGAATTCGTCGCCAAAGTTTCGGCAAATTTATCCAATATGTCTTCTCTTTTCTCTGCCAATGTATCATTTTGGTCGCTGGAACGCCGAGCTAGTCCGACCGACCATGTTTCGAAAAGGGCTTTATTGATTGGTCGTCGATAGTCTTCGCTTCTTTCGTATATTTTTCGAAAAGCTCTCTCGCCAAAAATGATTTTTGAAGTTCGCATAGACCTCATGAAAGCGCAGGTCAATGATTCTTTTTCCTGCGAATTCATTTTGTTTATTGATTTCATCGCTTGGAACAGGAATCTGTCAAGATCATTGTTTATGTAATTTTTCCAATCAAATAGGAAAAATGCAGCGAAGCGAAGTATGCATTCTCGATCAGCCATGCGTTTGGGTTTTATGGATTTTGCTGTTGCGCTCAAAAACTCTTCGGATATAGCCAGACTTCGTAAATATTCCCGAACTGGTCCAGGATTCAACGCATGTCGTATCTCTTGTCCATTAAGCGACATACCACCGGTATTGATACGGCTGAAAATATTAAACATTACATCATCAGGAGTGCCTTGTTCAATTACGTTCACGATCAGCGACGTTTCCTGAATCCGCCTTTGCATTGTCCTAGGTAAATCGTCATACTTACAGGTATTGAATTTGGAAAAATATTCTAATTGACTTAGACTGAATTCATTCTGCACAAAATCGTTGATCGTCGAAATGCGCAGCACACCGTCGACAATGAGCCATTTCCCGCTGTCACGCTCTGCTACATAAAATGCAGGAATTGGAATGCGCAGCAATAGCGATTCGATAAGACGGCTTTGTCTCTTGGGATCCCAAATGCCAGCTGCTCGTTGGAATTCTGGCACTAAATCAATTTCGTTGTGTTCAACTCGAGCAACGATAAGAAGAATTGTAGGACGCTCTGTACGAATCTTTATTTGCTCAGGGTCGAACGGATTCGTGATTGAAACTGAATCTTCTGATTCTAATTCAAGGCCATCATCAGATTCTGGGTATTTATCCGAATCATGGCTTGGGTTTAGAGATTCATTCGTGTTGTCTTGAGTTGGATTTTCTTCTTTCATTAAAATTTTCATCACTAAATCCAATCAATTTGTTTTTTTCAAGAATTTGTTTGGAACAAAATCCGCTACAGAGTGCAAAATCGGATTAACTTTATGCAGACAATCTATTGCAATACATCAACACAAATCGCTCTAAATTGCGATAGTCACATCATGAATTAGCCAAGCGTCACAAACTCGTTTCTTATCGGTTATATGTTCTTGAATGACGTTCATGCGACGTGGGTTCTGCACAGAGTTTTTGGGTTGTGGAATACCTTACCGCTTAAATTAATCGCATCGTTTGAGCCAAGGAGGAAACAATTGACACAATTTTTTTGCTGAGTAAGTTTCAATTTCCCACAGCTTGATTGACGCAGCCTTACAAGGGTTCAATCAGGTATCATTGAAATCAACCTGGGGCATCACGGCTTGGGGAAACGCTTACGATCGCATAATTGTTACGCCAATTGATTTCACATCAGCCTTCTCAGTCGTTTCAGCACATTAAAACAGCCGGTCCTGGTACTAATCCAGATCGTTAAAATTGGGTTTAATCTGCCAGTACTCATCCTTGAACTCACGATTTGCACGCAACCAGTTGACATCTCGGCTTCGCATTTCGAGATCCAACACAGTCTCGCCGGAATCAAGCACCTGCTCGCGCTTGACCCCGATGTTCAAATACACCGATGCGCGTAATTTCCCTGCACAGGCGGGAAGTCGAATCTGACCTCGAACATAATCTTTGCGAAACAATTGACTAAGCGCTTCGATCAAACTTTCCACGCCTGCACCAGTTCTGGCTGAAATCCACGCTTTTCTTATCTCACCTGCAGCATTGGTGCTTTGCTTCGGGGCCATATCCAGCACATCAATCTTGTTGTAAACTGCCACTGTCGGAATATCTTGAGCACCAATTTCTTCCAGCACCAGTTCTACATCTTCAATTCGCTGATCGGCATCCTCACTGGATGCGTCGATTACATGAAGCAGCAGCGAGGCACTGGCAACCTCTTCCAGTGTTGCATGAAACGACGACACCAGTCCGTGCGGCAAGTCGCGGATAAATCCAACTGTGTCAGAAAGAATGACCGGGCCATAACCAGGCAGTTCAATCCGACGCATTGTCGTGTCAAGCGTCGAAAAAAGTGCATCCTGGGACAAAACCCCCGCACCGCTTAACTGGTTGAATAAAGATGACTTACCGGCATTGGTATAGCCAACCAGTGCAATAGTCGAAATTGGCACCTTTTTTCGGCTATTCCTGCGAAGTTCGCGCTGTACCGACACCTTCTCCAGCCGCTTGGTGAGTGTCTTGATTCGCCGCCCAATCAAACGACGGTCTGTTTCCAACTGTGTTTCACCCGGTCCGCGTAAACCGATTCCGCCTTTTTGACGCTCGAGGTGCGTCCAGCCGCGCACCAGGCGCGTAGACAGGTGTCGGAGCTGAGCAAGTTCTACCTGCAGTTTGCCTTCCTTGCTCTTCGCGCGACGCGCAAATATGTCTAGAATCAGCCGCGTACGATCAATCACCCGGCAATGAACTGCGCGTTCAAGATTGCGTTCCTGTATCGGCGTAATGGCATGGTCCACAATTACCAGCGAAGCATCTGTCTGTATCGCCACAATCCGCAGCTCTTCGACCTTGCCACTACCGATAAATGTTGAACTGCTAGGCGCGCGACGCTTCGATAACACCACACCGACTACTTCAGCGCCTGCGGAGTTTGCGAGTAGCTGTATTTCCTCGAGTTGCTCCAACTCGTTTAATTTTTGAGTTGATTCCTGACGAACCAGGATTGCGCGCTCCGCATCAGCAGGGATTGCTTGCGTAATATTGCTGGCGAGAAAGGCTGTCACACGAATTAGAATTGGTATTAAAGTCGGAGAACTCTGACCTGTATATTACCATCAAACCGAACAGGCGGTGAGGCAATATCAACCCTTTTCCAATGACCTGCGATCTGGCCTTCGTAGCCCACGTCCCAATTCAACGACACCCGACTCTACGGCGGACTTGAGATGCAATGGGAGCCGCGCGGAAACTGGCAGCATAAAAGCAAATCGACAGTTTCCGTTAACCGCAATGCTCCCTGCATCAGCCCCGCGTTATCTTGGTGGTTGCTTAAGGCGCGCTGTCACCAGCACCAAATCAGATGAAGTCACGACCACCTGATGTGGTCCTGTATCTGATCACGATGATCACATGGTGTGCCCATAGGGAAAAAGCAAGCAATGTTCAGTTGCTTCTCACCTATCGGGACATGCAAACCCTCAAAGAAGGAGCACGAGGCGGCTTAGTTTCAAGTTCTTCAGCTGCAGCCCTTGATTGCCAAAAATTGAATGAAAAATTTCCGGCAAAATCACTCGAAAGTGAACTTGAACGACGGGTCAGGGACAATCGTTGAAATAGCGTGCTTATAAACAATCTGGGTTACACCTGCCTTCAGTTGGATGACAAATCGGTCGAATGATTCGATTTGTCCCTGAAGTTTGATGCCGTTGACCAGATAAATCGCTACCTTGGTGTTTTGTTTTCGAAGTTCATTCAAAAACGGTTCTTGAAGCAATGATCCTTTTTGTTGATTACTCATGTAAATATCCATCTTATGTTGCTCTTGCGTTAATTGCAATAATTACTAAATGATATTTCAAAAATACTGCTTGTTGAATATGAAATTAATATTAAATTTTTGTAATGTTCAAAATCTATTCCCGTCAGTTTAAGGCAGAAAAGAGTTCATTAGACGCATAATTTTGCTCGCCGACGAAGCATCCGAGGAGGGTACCCAAATCACGTTAGCCTGATTGCGAATCCAGGTTAATTGACGTTTTGCAACGCTGCAAGTCTCGCGTATCGAATCTTTGATCATGACGTCGTAATCGACTCGGCCCGACAAGTATTCCCATAACTGGCGATACCCTACACAACGCATGGATGGCAAGGACAAATCGAACTCAGGCGCTTGAAACAGCTGCTCAGCCTCTTCGATCAATCCGCTCGCCAACATTTGGTGAAATCGTTCTCCAATTAACTGGTTTTGCTGCGCTCGGTCGTTTCTGACCAGGGCTATTTTTACGATCCGATAGGGCGCTGGTATGGATGGACGAGTTCGTTTCAATTCACTTGGACTTTGACCTTCAATTGAATGCAATTCAAGCAATCGCAATATACGCTGCGAGTCATGTGGAGAGATCTCACTCGCAGATTCAGCATCAAGTTCCATCAACCTGGCATGCATATACGGCCACCCGTACTGATGTGCATCGCGAAGCAGCGCCTGGCTGGCTTCATGAGAGCTTTGCGGAAAATCGGAAAGCCCATCCTCCAGAGCTTTGAAGTAAAACATGGTGCCACCGACCAGGAACGGTATTCGTCCTGATTCGAAGGAACGAGTGATTTCCAAGTGTGCATCGCGACAAAACTGACCGGCAGAGTAACGCTCCCACGGACTCACAATATCGATCAGTTTGTGTGGCACGGCCTGGAGAATTTCAGCGCCTGGCTTCGCCGTACCGACGTTCATATCCCGGTAAACCTGACCTGAATCCACACTAATCACGTCAATCGGAAATTCTGCTGCGAGCTCCACTGCCAGTTGTGTCTTACCAGCAGCGGTCGGCCCCATCAGAAAAAAGACCGGCGCGTGATTTTGTGCTGAGATGTGTCCTGACCTATGTTGAGCGGAACTAACGGCCGCGATAGAACAGCCGGTCGAGTTCTTTCATAGTGATCTGATTCCAGGTCGGCCGGCCATGGCTGCAGTAGCCCGAAAGACCGGTTACCTCCATTTGCCGTAGCAACGCATTCATTTCCTCCAGTGACAGCCTGTCATTGGCTCGAATAGCGCTATGGCACGCCACTGTCGCGAGCAACTCGTTGCGCGCTTGTTCTACCCGGCTTGAGCTATCGTGCTCGGTCAAATCTGCAATGATGTCTCTTAGCAGTTTTTCCATGTCGCATTTATCCAGAATCCGAGGAATCGTGCGAACCGAAAGCGTATCGTCGCTCAACAGCGAAACGTCCAAACCAAGGCTCAGCAGCAATTCACTGTTTGCCAATGCAAGCTCAGCCTCTTCATTGGATATCGTGAAAACATAGGGTACCAGCAGGTTTTGAACTTGAAGTTCAGACGATTCGTACTCCTGTTTTAACCGTTCGTAAGTCAGCCGTTCGTGCGCTGCATGCATGTCAACAATAATCAAACCGTCCGTATTCTCCGCCAATACATAGGCGCCGCCGAGCTGTGCAAGCGCAAACCCAAGCGGCGGCACCGATATCGGCTCATCGCTGCGGGCTGATTTGGCAGGTGGTGGTGAAAATGACTTCGGAAACTGGCGCGTTGCCTGAGCCCATATATCGTTCACCGGCAGTGACATTGTCCCTTGCTGAGAATCTGGAAAACCGCTCTGGCGGGCCGGCTCGGTTGTATCAATTAAGGAGCGCGACATTCTCCGGGTTGTCGGTTGATCACCGGACAGTGCACCGCGCACAGCTCGATTGATCAACCAGTAAACCTCACGCGACTCAGAAAAGCGAACCTCAGCTTTTGCAGGATGTACATTAACGTCTACAAGTTCAGCATTGACCTCCAGGTAAATCGCAAATATCGGAAACCGCGAAGTGTCGAACAGCACATCAATATATGCCTGCTTGACGGCATGGGCAATGCTTCGGTCCCGGATCCCCCTGCCATTGACAAACAGGTACTGCTGATCCGGCTGCGAACGGGTGTAATCCGGCGGCCCGATCCAGCCGTTCACACGCATATCATCCTCTTGCCACTCGACACGAATCCTGTTGTCGGCAAAATGCGGATCAAATACCGTCTGAAGCCGCTCCTTCAAGGCGCTCTCGGAATCGGCAGCTGGATAACGATCAACCTGGCGGTTATTGTGGCGAAGCTCAATGGCTATATCGCTTCGGCCCAGTGCTAATTGCTTGATCAATTTACGGATATGGGTAAACTCTGTCGATGCCTTGCGCAGGAACTTCCTGCGTGCAGGAACGTTGAAGAATAGATCCTTGACCTCGATTTCGGTGCCAACCGCGAGCTGCGCCGGTTCCGGTGCACCAATTGAGCCGCTGCCATCACAAACCACCCTCCAGCCATGCGCATCCTCGCCAGTCCGGGTGACCATCGTCAATCTCGAAACAGATGCAATACTTGGCAGTGCTTCACCGCGAAACCCCAAGGTCTGAATCTTTTCAAGATTGCTAAATGCAACGAGCTTACTGGTCGCATGGCGGGCTAACGCCAACTGAATTTCATCTTTTCGAATTCCGCTGCCGTTGTCGCGAACCAGCATGGACTCCAGGCCGCCCGAGCGAATTTCAACCTGAATACGTGTTGCACCTGCGTCGATACTGTTTTCGATTAACTCCTTGAGTACTGAAGCCGGTCGCTCTACCACCTCACCGGCGGCGATCTTGTCGATAACTGTTTCGTCGAGTTTGCGGATGCGAGCTGATAGAGGTGGGTCTTGCTCAATAACAACCCTGTTTACTGACTGTTCGCGGTTCTCCATTTATCCTGACCCCCAGGGTATTTTT
>JAJDZL010000176.1 GCA_022824665.1 Gammaproteobacteria bacterium
ATCTGCAGCACGATGCTTTGAACGGTAATCCCGGTCAACTCCGGGTCTTGTGGCACCTGACTATCGATGCAAGCCGGCGGGTGCAGATTTGATTAGTGGACTAACCCACGCCACGCATTTTCTCGCCTCGTCGTCTCAGCAATTCGATCGTTGAGAGCAGTGCAATTGACACCAGTACCAGCAAAGTTGCCACAGCAAGAATGGTTGGGCTGATGTGTTCCCTGATACCTGAGAACATCTGCCATGGAATTGTTCTTTGTTCAAAACTTCCAACAAACAGAATCACGACCACTTCGTCAAACGAGGTGATGAATGCAAACAGTGCTCCGGATATGACACCGGGTAGAATGAGCGGTACAACAATTTTGAAAAATGTTGTCACCCCATCGGCTCCGAGGCTGTTTGCAGCGCGAATAAGGCTGCGGTCAAAGCCGACCAGGGTTGCGGTTACTGTAATGACCACGAACGGTGTGCCGAGTGCCGCGTGTGCCAGAATCACACCGAGGTGTGTGCCCTGCAGATTGACTCTGGAGTAAAAGAAAAACATACCGCAGGCTGAAATAATCAGTGGTACGATCATGGGCGAGATGAGAATTGCCATCAAGGTGGTCCGGTATGGCACATTGCGTCGGCTGAGGCCAAGTGCCGCGAGCGTTCCAAGCGACGTCGCGAGCAGTGTTGAAAAAATGGCGATGATAAAACTGTTGTTGACCGCACCGCGCCAGTTCACATTGGTAAAGAAGTCCTCATACCAGCGAAGTGAAAATCCTGCCGGGTCTAATGACAGCATCTCCTCGGTGAAGGTAAAGAACGGAACAGAGTTGAACGAAAGTGGTACGATTACCAGAATCGGAAAAATCAGAAACAGGAAGATAAGCCCGCAAATAATGCGGAACGCATAGTGCCAGATTCGTTCAAGTGGCGTGGTATAAGGTGGTAGTTTACTTCGCATTTAACCGTTAACCGAGCTTCATGTTGTCTATGCCGACAATGCGGTCATACAGGATGTAGAGAACGAGCACCAGCCCGAGAAGAATGATGCCAAGGGCAGCTGCCAATCCCCAGTTTAGTGATACCGACACGTGATAGGCAATGAAATTACTGATAAAGGTCCCTGAGGTTCCTCCCACCAGTGCCGGCGTGATGTAATAGCCGATCGAAATGATGAATACCAGGATGCCGCCGGCGCCGATTCCCGGAACTGTATTCGGAGCGTAGACTTTGAAAAAAGCGTTGAATGGGTGTGCCCCGAGTGACACCGCTGCCCGCATATAGCTTTTCGGAATGGTTTTCATCACGCTGTACAGCGGCAAAATCATAAATGGCAGCAGAATATGTGTCATCGCGACGACGGTTCCAGTCGCGTTATGGATCATCGTCAGGCGATTTTCGGCATCAATCAGGTTTAACCCGACCAGAATGTCGTTGATCACACCCTCTCGTTGCAGCAGTGCGATCCAGGATGTCGTTCTGACCAGCAATGAAGTCCAAAACGGCAGCAGCACCAGCATCAGCAGCACGTTACCGGTTTTGAGCGGCAGCGTAGCCAAAAGATAAGCGATCGGGTATCCCAATATCAGCGTCATCAGTGTAATAAATCCACTGAGGTAAAGCGTGCGCCAAAACAGCTGCAGATAAATTCGTTTCTTCTCGTCCTGTAATTCAACATCTCCAGCGGGGGTAACCTGCAAATCAAGTGCAGCCCAGAAATATCCAGAGGTCAGGGTGGGCGAGAACGTTTTGATCAGTTGCCAGGTTTCCACCTGACCCCACTTTTTATCAACCTTGATCATTGCCTCTTTGTACGAATCAACTTCCTCCAGCTTGGGGACCCGTCTTTGCGACTTCCGGAACAGGCTGTTCATACCCGGAAGTTCGTAATTGAGGCGCTTGCCTACGCGTGTAATCAGGCGGTCTGCAGCACCTGCCTTGATGTCCAGAGCCATTGCTTCAAAAACATTTTCGCCTGGCAGCTCATTGGTGGTTGCATCCCATTTTTTCAACTCGACGACTGTTTTAGGCAGGTAACTTGAAACAATCGGGTCTTCGATGCCTCGCCATAACATATCGGCGATCGGTATCAGGAATGTCAGGGAGATAAATACAAATAGTGGCGCAATCAGGGCAAGAGATTTCATCTTCTCTTTGCGCAGTGCCCGGGCCAGACTGACCTTAAGAGGCGTACCGTCTGCAGTGGTTATCGGTTGATTGGAATCAACGGTTGTTGAGTCAGCCATGGCGAAAACTTTAGTGTTGGTGAAAAAGTACGGTCATTTAAACGTCCGTCATTCAATGCGAGACGCCGCCAAATTGGCATTGTCTCGCATTGAGCGACATGACTCGTTCAACAAGTTTGAACGTTACTGCGCAAGCCAGGAGTTGAACTGTTCGTTCAGGTCATCCTGGTTGTCTGCCCACCACTCGATGTTAAAGAGCAGTGTGGTTTTTGCGTTGCCGGGATCGGTGGGCATGTGTGGGCCCATGTCGATGCCAAGCGTCGCATGTTTTCCAACCAGTGGTGCAGACGATGCACGCGCGGGACCGTAAGAGATGTACTTCGCCTGGTCGGCCAAGCGCTGTGTATCGGTCGCGAAACGCAGCAATTTAAGTGTCTCTTCACGATGCGGTGCGCCTTTGGGAAGAACCCAGCCATCAATATCGAAAACTTGCCAGTCCCACATCATCGCGATGGGCTGTTTTTCTTCTTCAATTGCTGAGAAAAGACGTCCGTTATATCCGGATGCCATAACCACTTCACCGTCAGCAAGCAGCTGCGGGGGCTGTGCGCCGCGTGTCCACCAGACAACATCAGCTTTCACGGTATCAAGTTTTGCGAAAGCCTGTTCAACACCTTCCGGTGTGTCAAGCACGTCATAAATTTGATCTGCCGGTACGCCGTCAGCAAGCAGGGCCCATTCCAGGTTATTGATTGGTTTTTTCTCCATGGCACGTTTGCCAGGGACTTTTTCCAGATCAAATGCATCTGCAATTTGAGTCGGTGCCGTGGCGACCATGTCTGTGCGGTAGCCCCAAGTCGTCGAATAGACAATATTCGGAATATGGCATGGGGACGTCAACAAATCACCAAAATCTTCACTGGCAGATGTTCCATCAGGTGCTGGTGCGAGAACTGTGTCGAAATCAATTTCTTCAATGAGTCCTTCGTCGCACAGTGTAATGGCATCAGCAGCGATAGCATCAAGTAAAGACCAGGTAACGTTACCGACTTCGGCCTGCGCTCTTAATTTGGCAACGCCTTCAGAAGCAGAGTCGTCATTGACGATTGTGATCCCCGGGTTCATCTCCATGAATGGTTCATGGTAGGCGAGTTGCTGACTCTTCGAGTATGCACCTCCCCATGAGACTACGACCAGCTCCTGCGCTTGTACAGCAGTGAATCCGCCAGCAGCAAGCAACAGTGCAGACGCCGAAATCAGCGTTTGTTTAACTAATGATTTTTTCATTCAAGCTTCTCCAATTTTCATTCAAGTCAGAAGACCAGAAAAATTAAACATGTTTATTGGTGCATAAAGAATACAGCACTTTAAACAAAAAATCACAGGCGATTTTCACATAAAAGGAAGAATCATTCTTTGCAAAATGAACTTGATCTGCATCATTTTTGTAGCAGCCAATTAAACGATGAACGATAAGGTGTGATTAAACCAGCGTCCAATACGGATTCGACTGCAGTTTAATTCACCCGCAACGGTGAGGTATTACCGCCATCTGGCGTACCAGGTCGAGGAATATTGGCTGTGTATGGCGCAGCGAAAGGATGACGTACAGCTGCAATTTATCAAAGATCTAAATGTCGAGAAATTGTACGCACGGGTTTGCTGAAAAACCGCGTTTTTGAGTGAGCCGATTTTTGTTCCGAGAAGATACAATTCATTGTGATTTGCCGAGTGCCAAATCGAAACTTGAAGTGCCAACAAAATGCGATGAATGAATTACAGATTGCCACGCAATCAACAGCAACCAAAGTCCTTGAACGAGCCGAACACCGAGGAGGATGTAAAGCAATGACAAGTGTCAAGAATCGTCAACATGGTGCGATGGAGTATTCCACACCTCCCGTTGACCTCGATAGCGTCAGACGGTATCGACTGGAGCGGGTGCGCGAGCAGCTTCGCAAACATGATCTTGCCGGCGCATTGTTGTTTGATCAACTGAATACCCGTTACGTGACCGATGCAACCAATATGCAAATCTGGTGTGCACACTATGAAGCGCGCTGTGCCTTTGTTGCAACCGAAGGGCCGGTCATTTTGTGGGACTTCGGCGATATGCCGCATCTTGCAGAAGACCTTCCGACGATTGACGAGTATCGGGTCATCACGCCGTTCTACTTCTTCGCCTCGGGCTCCCGCTGTGAGGAAAACGCACACAAATTTGCCAGGGAGATTGATGATCTTGTTACCACCCATGGCGGCGGCAATCGAAGGATTGCTGTTGAT
>JAJDZL010000211.1 GCA_022824665.1 Gammaproteobacteria bacterium
CCCGAACACATGAAAAGCGGCGGCTGGCTGCGCTCAGGTGACCTCGCCGAGCGTGATGCGAATGGCTATTTCTGGTACAAGGGTCGCACCGATGACATGATCAACAGCGGCGGCTACCGTATCGGCCCGAACGAGGTTGAAGAATCGTTGCTGTCCCACCCGCAGGTTGCCGAAGCGGCCGTTGTCGGCAAACCCGACACGGAGCGGGGCGAGGTGGTAATGGCGTATGTGCGCCTCATCCACGGCATCGCCAAAGATAATGAAACCCGCGACCGACTGCAACAATATGTCAAGGATAATCTTGCGCGCTACAAGTACCCGAGGATCATTGAATTTGTCGATGACATGCCGATGACGAGCAGCGAAAAAATCAGGAGAAACGAACTGCGGGCGAATTCCGCTGCAGGTGGCGAGCGGTAATGAACGTACAGCTCAGCAATCCTGCGTTCGCGCTGTTCGCCCTGCAGCGACTGACCGGCGGTATTCTTGCGCTGTTGCTGTTTATACACATTGCAACCGTCATTTATGCCGTTCAGGGCGGCCTGAGCGTTGAAGAGATTGTAAATCGCGTGCGCGGCAATCTTTTCTGGATCACATTCTATGGAATTTTTGCACTAACTGCGGTCATCCATGCCGCAATCGGCATCAGAAAGATTCTCATTGAATTTGTGCCCGTCGGTCGTCGGGTGATTGACGTTGTCGTGGCCAGCTACTTCGTCGGCGCCATGTGGCTGAGTTTTCATGCAATCGAGGCGATTTGGTGAGAGATCTTTTAAGCGCACGCGGCCACGCGAGCTACCTCGCCTTTGCTGTTCATCGGCTATCCGGGGTTTGCCTGGCGTTGTTTTTACCGATTCATCTTTACCTGCTATCGCTGCTGCTGGACAATCCCGCAAGCTTTGACCGATTCCTGGACTGGACAACCGCCCCCTGGGTGAAACTGTCAGAAACGTTGCTGATCACGCTGGCTGGCGCACATTTGGCCGGTGGCGTTCGCATCATTGCGATTGAATGGTTCGCGGTGCCTTACAGCCGCGGTACCACAATCGCCGCGGTGGCGGTTTTCGCCATTGCAAGCGGAGTGATATTTTTTGGCTCGGTCGCGCTTTAGCCGCTCATGACCGAAACGAATTCCATTACAGAGCTTTTTGCCGACGTGCTGGTACTCGGCTCCGGTGGTGCAGGACTGCTGGCTGCGATCCATGCGCATGACGGCAATCTGTCTGGCAAGGTTGTCGTGGCAACCAAGGGACTGGTCGGCAAGTCCGGCTGTACTCGCATGGTGCAGGGTGGTTATAACGTTGCGCTGAGTGAAGGCGACTCGGTCGAAGCACACTTTCGCGATACCATCGAAGGCGGCAAATGGATCAATGACCAGGAACTTGCCTGGAAGCTGGTTTCAATGGCACCGCAGCGGGTGCGGGAGCTGGAAAACCGGCACGGTTGCTTTTTTGATCGAAATCCCGATGGTACGATCCACCAAAAGGCGTTCGCCGGACAGACGTTTGATCGCACTGTCCACAAGGGTGACCTGACCGGCATTGAGATCATGAACCGACTGACAGAGCAGGTGCGCGCCCGACCGATTGAGCTGCTGGAAGAGCATCGGGCAATTGAACTCATTCCCACCGCGGATGGAGGGCGTATCGCTGCGGCGGTATTGATTGACATTCGCACCGGCCAATACAAACTGGCGCGCTGCAAGGCGTTAATCATCGCAACCGGCGCCGGCCCAACGATGTACAAGTTTCACACCCCATCAGCCGACAAGTCCTGCGACGGACTGGCACTGGCACTGCGCCTCGGCCTGCTTCTGCGCGACATGGAGATGGTACAGTTTCACCCAACCGGGCTCTTAGCCGGCACCGGCACCCGAATTACCGGAACAATCATAGAAGAAGGACTGCGCGGTGCAGGCGGTCACCTGCTTGACAACCGTGGCCGACGCTTTATGCTTGATTACGATGAACGCGCCGAGCGTGCCACCCGCGATGTTGTCAGCCGGGCGATGTTGGAGCAGATGCGAAGCGGTGCAACCGGTCCCAATGGTGGCGTATTTATTTCCATGGCACACCTTGATCCGGATGCGGTCCGCAAACAGTTCCGCGGCATGGTCAAACGCTGCGCGGACATCGGGCTGGACCTGGTCTCAAGCCCGGTAGAGGTCACGCCAAGCGCGCACTACATCATGGGTGGTATTGAAGTTGGCACGAACTGCGAAACTCCGATGAGCGGCGTACTGGCCGCGGGTGAGGACACCGGCGGGGTGCACGGTGCGAATCGGCTAGGTGGCAACGGTGTCGGTAACTCAACTGTTTTTGGTGGTGTCGCGGGCGATACAGTTGCCAACTGGTCGCTTCAGAAAAGCGCATTCGGAGAACCCGACCACAAGCGGGTTAAAGCTGCACTAGAAAATGCCAAAAGACCATTTGGGAATCCACCCGGGGACTTGAATGAAATTCGCGAAGCACTCTATGACACCATGTGGGAACACGCTGGCATATTGCGTTCCGCGCACAGTCTTGATCTTGCCGAGCGCGAGCTCACACACCTTTGCCAGCTACTTGACGAAACCGGCATTCATTCGCCGGCCCCGCAGTTCAACATGAGCTGGCACGAGCACCTGAATCTAAGAAATCAAATTCTGGTCAGCCAGGCGATTGTAGCAGCCGCGAAGACGCGCGATGATTCACGCGGCGCTCATTACCTGACCGATAATCCCAACATCGGACCGTTGAATGAATCCCGATATACCCGTGTATCGCTTAAAGACACTAAAATACAATCACAAACTGTCGCAGTCGAGTTTACCCGGCTTAGCCCCCAATCTGACTAAACTGCCTCTCTGAGAACCGCTGTACTAAAAATGATCCCGGAAACAGTCATTCAGGACGCTGCCCACGAAATTACCCGACAGGCAGCGATTCGCATTCCCGAAGACTACCGCACAGGCATTCGGGATATTCGTGCAGGCGAACAGGGTGCCTTGAGCTGTTTCGTGCTGGACACCATGGTTGATAACTGGGATGCGGCTGTCGCCGACCAGCGCCCCATGTGTGCAGATACCGGACTGCCGCGGTATTACGTCAAGTTTGGCAATGAAGCTGTGATCCAAGGCGGTTTTGTAGCACTGGAACGAGCACTCAGACGTGCGACCGCACATGCAACCGTCAGTGTGCCCCTGCGTCCCAACCGGGTTCACCCGCTGACTCGGGAAGATCACAACAACAATGTCGGTTCGCGTGCTCCGGAAATCGAATACTCGGTGGAACCTGACGCTGACTGGCTCGATATCACGACCGTGCACAAAGGCGGACTGTTTGGGACTGATTACCGAATGCTGTTCCCCGGCGACGGCTGGGACGGCATCAAGAAAATGTTTCTCGATACGATGATTCAGTTTGGCCGCAGGGGGCTCGCCTGTCAGCCGGCAATTGTCGGCGTCGGGATTGGCGGGAGCAAAGATACCTGCATGGTGCTTGGCAAACAGGCTGCCTGTCTGCGGGTGGTCGGCGACCGACATCCGGACCCGGAAATAGCCAAACTGGAGGATGAACTCAAGGAGCTCGGCAACCAGATCGGTATGGGACCCATGGGCTTTGTCGGTAACTCCATGGTCGTCGACTGCCACATTGAGATCGCACACACGCATACCGGCGGCATGCCGGTCAGCATTCACAGTTTCTGCCTGTCCTCAAGGCGCGCAGTTGTACGCATCTATGACAACGGATCAACTGAATTTCGGACTGACCCGAAGTGGTTTACCACGTACCACCGCCGCGAAGAAGTCGAATGACGAAAGCACAGCAGAAAATCATCGAACTGGATGCTCCGGCCAGTGCGGAGCGTCTGGCTGCGCTCAATATTGGCGATGTCGTTTATATCAATGGGCTGGTCTATACAGGTCGCGAAGGCGTTTACCGGCGCATTCTGGACCAGGGTGAGAAACCGCCGACAGACCTTGCCAAGCTTTCCAACATCAATTTTCACTGCTCACCCGCAGCAAGCATTGATTCGGATGGCAACTACACGGTCGGTGCGGTAACCGCCACCGCGAGTTTCAGGTTTTCCAAGTGGATGGAGCGGTGGTTTAATCTGACCGACTGCAAGGTCGTAATCGGTAAGGGCGGCATGCCTCAGTCAGACTACCGGGATTACTTTGTACCAAAAGGCGCTGTTTATCTGACGACGGTCGGTTATGGAACAGGCGCGCTGTTGGGACGCGGCATCAAACACGTTCCCAAAGCATACTGGGTGGATGAACTTGGTATTGCACAGGCAATCTGGATTCTTGAAGTTGAGCACTTTGGGCCTTTCCTGGTTGAGTCTGATATCCGCGGCAACAGCCTGTTTGAAGAATCCAAACAGGAAATTGACAAAAATATTGAAGCACTGTATGCGGGACTCAAAAAGCCCGCGCTACGGCGCTACGGCGAAACAACGAAGCGAACAGACGAAGTCATCTGACGCCAATCGGCAACCGCAGAGCGCTACGTCTACCGAAACCTGAAGATCAGTTTGTTACTGAACTTTCCGCTGTTTGAGTCCGATACCGCTTCTCGGCAACGGATGCTCAAAATCACACATCGCTCAACTGTTTGTCGAGCGGGTCCGTTCCAAAGCCCGACAGATTAAATTTCAGTTTATTTTTAAGTATAGAATAGGTTTATCGTTTTATTTATGTTATTAGTATATTATTTCTACTAATATAAAAATATAAAGTTATTTTAGTTTACTATCACACGATATATCTGTTATTCTATTTCATTGTCTATAGCAAATATGAACTTGGAAACGAACAATGAAAATCTGGACTCAGCATCTTGACGAAGTCAATGAAACATACTTTCAGCACATGCGCAATGCATTGTCATTTTCAGGCCACATGATGGTTGGCGCACTCGCCTGTGCCGTGCATGCAATCGCACCTTTTCTATTTGAATCCACTGGCAGTCGACGCATCATGAATTTGCATGAGCGCATGGTCGTTACGCGAAATCAAAAAAGCATTCGTGAAAGTGCGACATTTGGCACCCCAGGCAGCGCCGCACCAAGTGTTGCAGGACACGGTTCCGAATAGTTTATGGGCGCAATGCAAGGTTCCGTCTAATGGTAATCATCGCCTGGATTTCCCCCAACCAGGCGATAGCCCGCTGTCAGGTATTGAGCAAAGCACTGATTCGACAACTTCAAAGTGCGCTCAAAAAACTCAAGTCTTTGACCGCGTTCAATTGAGACCCAGCCGCGACAGGTAAATTTCAGCGCGTCCGGTTTGAGCCAAGTGCTACTGCTGGAGTGAAACGTCGACAAAAGTTTCGTTATAGCAAGCACCGCGTTCGATATCAGCACGAATATCAGCCGGGATCAGCGAGTTCACTGTCAAACCCGTATCGCTGGTATTTTGCCAGGTACCCTTGGGTGAATAGAGCACGCCGCGGCGCACCGCATCAGTAACTGAAAGTTTCAGTGTTACCTGGCCTCGCCCGTTCCATACGACGACAATCTGTCCGTCCCTGAAACCGCGTTCGGTTGCATCGTCGGGATGCATTTCCACAATTTCGTACTGCCTGGAATCTGCGCAGCCGCCAAATGTCGCATTGGTACGCTTTGCGGATGACGGTGAGATTATTGTAAACGGCTGACTTTTTTCGACGGGTCGATAGCGCGGCACGCCAAATCCATATTGATCCTCCAGCGTCTGCGAAAAGAGTTCAATCTTGCCAGACGGCGTGGCCGGTACGACGTTCTTGCACAGAATATTTGATTCGCCGGTGATCGACTTGAATTCAATTGCTTGATCAAGCGGTATTTCACTTGGGCGCATACCCTGTAATCTGCTATCGGTACCATCAATCGCATCATCCATCAATTCCGTATCTGAGGCTCGAAATGCGTCATCAGCAAATCCAAACCGGGCTGCCAGGCGGCGAAAGATTTCCGTGTTGGGCAGCGATTCTCCAACGCACGGAATTACCGGTTCAGCGCGCTGAACATAGTGTTGACCGTAAGCTCCGTACACATCGGCATATTCAAAATGACTTGCTGCCGGCAATACAACATCTGCATACCGCATGCTGTCAGTCATCACGATATCGCAGCCTGCGACAAACAGCTCAGCCCTTTGCAGTGCCTGAATCATCCTCACCTGGTCAGGGTGTGTCGCTACCGGGTTGTGGTTATAGATGAGCGTCGCCATAATCGGCGGGTCAAGTTCACTGTCAAGCAACAATTCTGCCATATCGACAATATTCAGCGTACGGGTACCGGGTGAAATGAAATCCGGCCGCTGCAAACGTTCCGTCGTTTTTGGCACAACCCAGCCTGGTTTGGCGATCACGCCCGTGCCCAGACGTCCATGATTACCGGTGAGAGCCTGCAGGGCCATTGCAGCCCGCAAACCGGACCCACCACTGTGCCCGCGCTCAATTCCGTTACCAATGGAAACCGCGACTTTATTGGCTTGCACATAAAGATCAACAAACTCATTAAACTGACTGTTGCTCAAACCACACCGGGATTCCACATCTGCAATGCTGTAGCGGCGCGCTTCGTCCATGTATCGATCAAATCCAAGCGTCCACTGATCAACAAATGTCCGGTCGATTTCATTGCGGCGTTCCAGTTCAGCTGCCACAGCCATCGCAAGGATGACATCTGTGCCGGGTTGTATGTGCAGGTGCAGGTGACTTTGCTCGGCAATTCGAGTACGTTTGGGGTCAATCGTAACGACCTTAGCGCCCCGTTCTCTTGCTGTCTTGGCAACTTTCGCGAAATGCAGGTTTGAAACGGTTACGTTATTTCCCCAAATCACAATCAGGTCTGCATGGACTGCCTGTTCAGGCGGCATTCCGGGGACCTGGCCATAGAGACTCGAGTACGCTGTTCCCCGCACCGCGCCACACAAGGGGCCCCGATCAAGCAGCGAAGCACCGAGCCGATAAAAGAATCGACGATCCATAGATCCACCGGCGAGCTCACCGTGAGGACCCGCATAGTTGAACGGCACAACAGACTGCGGGCCGTACTTGTCGATGGCGCTCGAAAATCCGGCATGAACCAGATCCAAGGCTTCATCCCAGGAAATCGGTGAAAACTCTCCACTACCGCGCTTGCCAATTCGTTTCAGCGGTCGGGTCAAGCGTTGTTCACCGTGAATCATTTCTGGGTAGCCGCGTGCCACCTTGGTGCAAATCGAGCCATCGGTATAGGGATTGGCGCGCGAACCTCGCACGGCAACCAGGCGATCATCGCTGACGACAGCAGACAGGCTACAGGTGTCCGGGCAATCCAGCGGACACACACTGGGTAACGATCGGGTGTTGGGTTGTGTACTAACCTGAGTCATTTGAGGGCTCCTTCAATTTTCCACCAACAGGATTGAACGGTATTGCAGACAGTTTATGGTTTTTCTCTTCTTGCGAGTCTGGCGTTCACATCATCAACAACGTCCAGCAGTTCTTCAAATTCGTTGATCACGTAGTGGGCACCAGAGCTCTGCAAAAGGCCTCTTGATACTGCAAGGCGTCTTGCAACTTCTGCTTCGCTAACCGACTGCGCTTCTTCCAGGCTATTAATGTTCATGTAGTTGCTATAACGGGCAATTCCGACTGTCCAGCAGCCTGCTTCGAGCCCTTCGCCAACACCGCTTACGGTATCGTCCACCTTAATCACCGATTGAATCGGATGCACATCCAGCAAATCCAGATTACGGTAAATCATAAACGGTTTGGGCCGCGCACCGTTTATTACCTCATCCCCGGCCACCGTCACGTCGGGATGAAAGCCCTGTTCTGCAGCATCAGCAGCAAGAATGTCTACCATGCTTCGAACAAAACCCGTTGTACTGCCAATCTTGATCCCGGATTCTTTGAATTTGCGGGTCGTTTGTGCAACACCTGGCAAAAGTGTCGTATAACGGCGCAGGCATTCGAGTTGCATCGGCACAAAATCTGCAAACATGGCATCTACATCGTTCTGTGTTGGGTCTGTGTCCTTGACTTTTCGCCAGCGCTGCCGAATGTCAGGATCCTTGATCAAAGCGGCAATGTGCAGGTCCTTTCGTAATCCCATCGGCCCGCGAGCTTCCTCCATGGAAATCTCGATACCCTGCCTGGCAAATACGTCTACAAACACTACGGCTGGCGCGATGACATAGGCATCGGCAACGGTCCCGCTCCAGTCCAGAATCAGCGCTTTGACTTTACCTTGGTAAGTTCTTGAATACACGAATTCTGATTGCATCATTACTCCTTTATCTTGCGATCAATTAAGTTGCAAAATTTATCCGTTCAGTTTTGTCTTGCTTCGATATCGGTAGCCGATCAGAACAAGTTCACTTGCAGGAAATGATTTCTTTTAGTTAGATAGTGAGGCAAATTTTATCAGCATCGTACTTGTGGCATTATGACTAAAAAACCCACGTCCGACTATGTAATTCCGAGCATAAAAGGATATTTCTCGGGTTCAAATATTGCTGTTTTAGAAGCTAAATGAACAAAGCGTTTCAAGTGCCAAATTTACTAAAGTGTGGTGGTTATATCTGTAACGACAGAATAGACATGCATATGCACAGGAACGTTACGAGGAACTGACCGGTTGGAAATGTCCGTTCGCAAGTGGACCCGGCAGCCCGTCATTGACCTCGAAATAGCGGGAGCTGGACCGAGAGGTCCGGCTGACCATCAGCCGAGAACTGGGGCATGAGCGCATACAGATTGTCTCAGCTTATTGTGGGAAGTAAGTCGCTATGCGATGGGCTACATGAAATTATCTCATCTGCTAGTCATATGGTATTGGAATAGTGAAATCTACTATTTTTATCTATTTTCTGCTATCTACGCCTCCAAAATGAGCTATATTTCCCACATTATTTCCCATATCATATATGGTAAATCCACATCCTCCAAATAACATGCCCACAAATTTCTCATCCGAAAACCCATTTACCGGACCCGTTCCAGAGACTATTCATCTACCGAATACACCACTTACAAGTGTGCTAGTTCAAGTGAGGTTTCCTGAAATACTGTCGATTGCCAAGACAGAGTTTATTGCTGACTTTCAAGAGAGTATAAGAGCAGATTATCCGCTACACCACTTAGACCAAGATCCTATTTTAGAACTGAATAACAGCAACATCAGGCAGGGTTTCATACCAAATTGGCGATTCTTTGACAAAGAGAGACAGTGGCGTTTATCCCTTACTACAAGCTTTGTTTCTCTAGAGACACGTGCATACCAAAGCCGCTCAGATTTTACTCAGAGAACTGAAGCAATCATGCATGCCTTATTGGCGACCATCAAACCTAGCATGACGACACGGATTGGCGTGCGGTATGTGGATCGTATCCATGGCCCTAAGTTAGAGCAGTTATCTCATTTTGTACGGCCAGAAATTCTTGGTCTTTGCATCAGAGATTACCAAGAAAACCTCAACCGGACCTTTAGTGAGATTGTTTGCGAAACAGATGTGGGCTTGATGACATCAAGATGGGGATACATACCTGCAAATCAAACACATGAACCGGAGTTGATGCCACCGATTTCGGTGCCATCTTGGTTTTTAGATATAGATGCCTATAACGAATTTACACAGCCAGAAGCTTTTGATGCAGACAAAATCACATCCCATGTGATGAAATTGGCAACGCGCACTTATGGCTTTTTCCGCTGGGCGGTGAGTGATGAGCTTCTGAAAGCATGTGGAGGAAGGATATGAGCGAAGTTGCAGTTACGGATTTTCCGGTAGAGCCGCCGACGCACTTTGAACGCAAGGTACAGCCAAGAAAGTATGACTCTTGGTTAGCTGATGTTCAGGACCCACATGTTCGTGTCATAGCCAGTACATGGGCTCCAATTTCATCTTCCTCACGCCTTGGAGCTCTCAACATATCACTGCTTTGGCAGGAATCACTCACATACACGGCATCATGGATCAACTTAATTGAAAGTTATATCGACATATGGCATGCAGAGGAGCGTGCAGCATCTGTCAATATTGATGATGCACCAGAAAATTTATTCGAACTCCGACGCTTAACTGGCTTCACTTGGACTGATTTAGCCAGCTTATTGAATGTAGATAGGCGCACGCTAAATAACTGGGTGAAAGGAGCAAAGGTACGTGAGCAAAATCGCTTGCACATAGCGCAAACATTGAAGGTAATACGCTTTGCAGATCGCGGGGCTGCAGAACTTAATTCAGCAGCTTTGAATAAGCAGGATATACAAAACAAGTTGAGTCCTTTCGAAGCAATTCAAGCCAGTGAATACGAGCTTGCCAAGCAGTGGCTATCTCATGGCTGGGCAAG
>JAJDZL010000019.1 GCA_022824665.1 Gammaproteobacteria bacterium
AGGTTTTTGAACCTCGCAATCTGCTGCTTATCCAGCTCCAGCCAGCACCCTTTCTTTAACTGCCGCGGCAATCGATAGTGACCGTAGCGAATTCGCTTCAAGCGGCTGACGTCGTATCCCAGTGCCTGCCAGGCACGGCGGATTTCCCGGTTTTTGCCACCGGTCAGCACAATTCGAAACCAGCGGTTGGCACCGCGTCCTTCAGTTGAACTGATTTCCTTAAATCGCAGCAGATCCTTACCCGATCGCACGCCATCACACAAGGCGTCCAATGCACTTTGCGGTACGCTGCCAAACACTCGGCAAAGGTACTCTCTTTCGACCTCTCGAGACGGATGCATCAGGGCATGCACCAGCTCGCCGTCATTGGAAAACAGCATGAGGCCAGTCGTATTGATATCCAGCCGGCCGACAGACAGCCAGCGGCCGTTGTCAATCTTCGGCAGGGAGTCCAGCACCAACGGTCGGCCACCGGGATCATTATGCGTGCTTATTTCGCCTTCCGCCTTGTGATAGACAAGCAGCCTGGTTGATTCCACCCGGTCAGCGACCACGATACACTCGCCATCGACAATCAGCTTATCATTGGCTGACACCCGGTCTCCTGGCTGCAAAACACCTTTTGCGCCGCTGATGCGACCGGCAACAAGCCACCTTTCGATTTCGCGGCGTGAACCGTATCCTGCCCGTGCCAGGTATTTTTGTACGCGTTCGCTCACGCCAACGAATGCTCAACTCCAGCCAAATAATTGCTATTCTTGGCTGGGGGCGCTTTCTGACACTTCGGCCGCATCGCTCGCCTGTCGTTCCAACAGATCCAGCGCGGGCAGATCGTCGAGGGATTCCAGGTTAAAGTATTCCAGAAATCCCCGGGTTGTACGAAAAAGCGCAGGTCGCCCGGGCACCTGCTTGTGGCCAGCCTGCTCGATCCACTCGTTGCTGAGCAGCGTTCTCATGATTTCAGTTGAGACGGATACACCGCGGATGTTTTCGATATCACCACGGGTAACGGGCTGCCGAAATGCGATGATTGACAAAGTCTCCATCAACGCCCTGGAATATCGACGCGGTCGCAGCTCTGAAAGTTTGAGCAGCCAGGCCGCATATTTCGGGCGCGACTGGAATCGGTAGCCGTCGCCAATTTTCTTGAGTTCAATCCCGCGAGTCTCGCAATCTTGCTGAATCTCCTGTATGGCACGGTTGATCTGCGCCCGCTCCGGGGCCTCATCAATTGGAAACAGACTTCTGATCTGCGCGACTGAAACCGGTACTTCTGCGGTTAGAATCGCCGCTTCAGTAATGTTCTTGAGTTCCTGATAGCTAACCGGCATCAGCGGTTCAACTTGATGTGGATGGGTGAATTATGCGCCGTTTGAACAGCATAAATCAGGTTCGAATTGATTAATTCCAAAAGTGCCAGAAATGTCACAACAAGCCCCAGGCGGCCTTCTTCACGATCAAATATCTGATCAAATCGCAGCTGTTCGGCTTCTTCCAGTCTTGCCACAATCATCTTGACTTTATCCTTGACAAACAGCGGCTCTCTTTTCATTTGGATTGGCGCACTGAGCTCAGCAACTCTGAGCACACTCTTGAACGCATCAATCAGGTCGGTGAGCTCGACGGCTTCAAATATGACCTTTTTGGGCACCGGCGGACCGAGCGCATGTGCAACAAAGATGTCCCTGCCTACCCTGGGGCGCGCCTCCAGCTGCTGGGCGAACTTGCGAATCTGATCATACGCTTCCAGCCTTCTCGCCAACTCCAGACGCGGATCTGCTTCTTCGTCCTCTTCCGTCTCATCCTCGTCAGGTGGTAACAGCATGCGCGATTTGATGTACGCAAGTGTGGCTGCAATCGCCAGATATTCACCCGCAAGTTCCAATTGAATTTTCTGCATGACATCGATATACCTCGCATACTGTTCGGCAATCTCTGCAACCGGAATATCCAGTACATCGAACTTGTTCTTACGGATCAGGTACAGCAGAAGATCAAGCGGACCCTCAAATGCCTGTGTGATAACTTCCAGAGCGTCTTCCGGAATATAGACGTCGCTCGGAATGGGGTGCGTCGCCGAGCTTGCCTCACCACCTTGATTGATATCGATTACTCCGCCCGTCAATCTACCGGTATCCCCCTGTGCCGACGTATCTGCGAACCTCACTCATCGTCTCTTCGGCAACCGCGCCGGCCCGTTCGCAGCCATCGGCAATGACTTTATTCAAATAGCTTCTGTCTTCAATATAAGCGCGTGCGCGTTCCATGTGCTGCTCCTGTTCATCAAGAATGTGTCCAATCAGGGGTTTCTTACAATCCAGGCATCCAATCGATGCACTCTTGCAGCCCTCGGATACCCATTTTTTTTCATCTTCAGCAGAGTAAACCTTATGCAGGTCCCAGACTGGACACTTGCCAGGATCGCCGGGATCGTTCCTCCGAACACGGGCCGGATCAGTCGGCATTGAGCGAATCAGTTTATCGATCCTGTTTGGTTCATCGCGCAGGTAAATTGCATTGCCATAGGACTTCGACATCTTTTGGCCGTCTACCCCAGGCACTTTGGAAGCTTCCGTTACGTAGTGATTCGGCTCCACCAGGATCTGCCGGCCGCTGCCCTCAAGGTGGCCCTGCAGCCGTTCCCGGTCACCACGAGACAGGTTCGGAATTGAGTTCAAGAAACTTTTGGCATCCCTGAGTGCGTTTGGATCGCCGCGTTCAGTGTATGCAGTTCGCAGACGGCGGTATTGCGCACCGTTTTTCTTGCCCATTTTGCGAATCGCATTTTCGGCCTTCTGTTCGAATCCCTCCTCTTTGCCGAACACAGAATTGAAACGGCGGGCAATCTCCCGAGTCAACTCAACATGCGGAATCTGATCCTGTCCCACTGGCACCAACGATGCACGGTACATCAGGATATCCGCACTTTGTAACACCGGATACCCCAAAAAACCATGCGTTGACAGATCCTTGTTTTTCAGCTTTTCCTGCTGATCCTTAAAACTGGGCACCCGCTCCAGCCAGCCAAGCGGACTGATCATCGACAGCAACAGATATAGCTCTGCATGTTCCGGTACTCTGGATTGAATGAAGATTGTAGCCAGCTCCGGGTCAACACCCGAGGCCAGCCAGTCTACAATCATGTTCAGAACGTTTTCCTTCATGGTCGCTTCTGACACAGAATCGAATTCAGTCGTCAGTGCATGCCAGTCCGCGACGAAGTAAAAGCACTCATGTACATGCTGCATTTCTACCCATGGTTTGATGACACCATGATAGTGTCCCAGGTGTAAAGGGCCAGTCGGCCGCATACCCGAAAGTACACGGCTAGGCTGTCCGGGTATATTCATATGTCTGTAGCTCCAGTAGTTGGTGTGAGGACTTGTCTATTTTGTGTTATTTGGTCAATTTTTTTCGACCTGCTGGTCACGGCATTCGATTAGAAAGTCAAGTGCCCTACCCTTCATCGGTATTATGATCTCAGGCTCGATTTCGATCAGCGGTTCCAATACAAAGCGGCGCTGATGCATTCTGGGATGTGGGACAGTCAACTCAGGTGAAACAATCCGCTCGTCCTCGTAAAGCAACAGGTCGAGGTCGATTGAACGCGGGCCGTTCACTATAGCGGTTCGAATTCTGCCGAGCTGATCTTCCAGGCGTTGCAGCAACCTCATCAGATCGAATGCGTCATGGTGAGTTGTCAACTGACACGCGGCGTTGATAAAACGCGGTTGTTCAGCGAATCCGATTGGTGCTGAAGCGTAGAGCGATGAGCGCTTGGTTACCCGGCACCCCTCCTGACCATCAAGAATATCCATTGCATTTTGCACCTGGCGCGCCGGGTTGTCGAGATTACTGCCAATACCGATATAGGCAGATTTCCAGTCCTGATCTGATAAACTCATCTCGCGAATTCGCTTGTGCTGCACTTATCCGCCACCTGACTTCTGAGACCTCCTTGTCGCTTCGTGCTTTCGTTTCAGATTCACCGCGAAGCCATCAACAAATCGTAAATTTCAAACACAGATGGATTGGGAGCACGAAAAAAGCCAAGAGAACAATTAGACGCATAGAGCATATTTGCCCATCGCTACAGGATTATAAAGTCAACGATTACTGTTCGCTTCATCGCAATCTAATCAACATCGCAAGTTAAGGTGAATCTATCCCATTAGCACCGAAGAGCCATATGTTGAGTTC
>JAJDZL010000181.1 GCA_022824665.1 Gammaproteobacteria bacterium
TTGCGAGTGCCCCCGAACTCGGCGGTCCCATGCCACAAATCCGATAGATTCGATATGGAAAACAGACTGGCGCTCGGCGGATGGCTTCATATGCGCTGAGGTCTGCCAAATTCAATAATCCTGGCCGCTTCGACGCGTCGTGATGTACACGATTAACGATTGCCTGCGCAATATCACCGTGGTAGAAAACCTGTGCGCCTTCACGGGCGATTGTCTTTAAGGTTTCTGCGAATTCGGGATTGGTAATGATCGCGCCGGCCTCAAGCGGGCTGCCATCTGGGAAAAAATAGTTTCTGGATGCTGCGGATGCTCTCAAATAAGCATCCTTTTTCTTCGGCAGCATCAGGGCAAGACGCTCGGCAACCGGGAAGCCGCGCTCGGCAAGCTGTATGGCCGGATCAAATAAATCTGACCACGGCAGTTTCCCGTGTTCTGCGTGGGCTGTTTCGAGCAGTGCGACGGTACCGGGCGTGCCGACGGACAAACCGCCACGGACTGCGTCAGAGAACTTTTTTGGCTGACCTTCAGGAGTCAGAAACAGATCCTCCCGAGCACGCCGAGGCGCAGATTCGCGGCCGTCATAGCTGACTGTCTCGCCTGTTTTTGAGTTGAAGAACAGCATAAACGCACCGCCGCCTATGCCTGAGCTTTGGGGTTCAACCAGGTTAAGTACGGTTTGAACAGCGACCGCGGCATCGACTGCACTGCCGCCGCGCTCGAGCATCTTTAGCCCTGCGAAAGTTGCCAGGGGATGTGCGGCCGAGACCATAAACTGTTTGTCTGGCGTTTGCTGCTCGGCAAAAGCAGTGCTGGTGACACCGGCAATGATTACACATATGCCGATTGTCAATACTCGTCGCATTTTTTTATTTCTGTAGCCCGGGTGCCGGCTGCTGGCGCAGACGCTTGTCTTAAGGGCGGGATTTGGCGCGCTGCATGCGACAGGTTTGCTGCGGTCCGGCTTTGCAAACCGCTCGCTTGCGATCTGAGTGAGTCAGCATATTTTGTCAGACGGTTTTGGTTGTACCGGTTCGCTGCTGCGGAAAAGGAGCCGAATTCCGAATATTTCAAGTGCGATCAATATTGCACCGATGGTGATGGCTGAGTCGGCAACATTGAACGCGCTGTAATGCCAGCCGGCATAGTGAAAGTCCAGAAAATCGATGACATGGCCGTGGACGATTCGATCGAACAGATTGCCGAGCGCGCCACCGGCAATAATCCAGATGGCACTCGCGGACTGGTTTCGTCCGGGTCTGAGTGCCCAAAGAACGTAGATCAGAATCGCGAGGATCAGTACATTGGCGAGCAGAAAAAACAAGTTGACGTCGAAATTCGAATCGGCGAGAAACCCAAACGCAGCACCCTTGTTGTAGACCAGCACCAGGTTGAAAAATCCGGTAACTTTGACCGCGCTATAGGGTTCAAGGGTTGACAGGATAATCCATTTGCTCAACTGATCCAGAATCAGGATGGCAGTCGCAATACCCAGATGAACTTGCAGAATTCGACTGTTGCGCATTTTGTTATCCGCCGGTAGATATCGGTCACAATAGCCATACACCTGAATCGATTCCGGCCGCTGACCGCGTCAGGCAAATTGTCGCACTTCGCCAGGCCCTTCAATGTTATCAACACAACGGGTACAGATTTCCGGGTGCTGCGGATTTGAACCCACATCGGCGCGCTGGTGCCAGCAGCGAATACACTTGGGATTATCAGATTTTTCGATCTCGATAACCAGACCTGTTCCTTGTGAGCACTCGTCCGGGTGTTGCTCGGAATCAAAGGGTTTAATCGCGGCACTCGAGGTGATTGTCAGGAACTTAAGTTCATCACCCAGGCGTTTCAGCGTGTTGTAAGTGTCCTCGGCACAGTAAATCGTAACTTGAGCTGCAAGCGTGGAACCGATCACGCCGTCGTTGCGTTTGGTCTCGATTACCCGGTTTACCTCTTCTCGAACCTCGATCACCCGGGACCAGAATTCTGTATCAACGGTGTCGTCTGAGCGGCACTCAGCCGGCCATCCGTCGTACCACCCCGTCAGTAAAACAGACTGTTCCTGTTTGCCGGGGACGTGTTGCCAGATCTCTTCAGCAGTGAAGCTCAGCACGGGTGTCAACCATCTGACCAGCGCATTTAGAATATGAAACATGGCGGTTTGTGCAGAACGCCTGCCGCGGCTCTTGCGCGGCATGGTATAAAGGCGGTCCTTCAGCACATCTAAGTAAAAACCACCCATTTCAACGATACAGAAACGATGGATTTTCTGGCAGATTACGTGAAACCGGTAATCGTCGTAAGATTTGACGATGTCCTCATGTAATTTCAGCGCGGTCCTGATCGCCCATTGATCAAGCTCGACCATTTCGTTCCACGGCAGGAGATCTGAAACCTCAAATCCATGCAGATTGCCCACCAGAAACCTGGTGGTATTGCGGATACGGCGATATGAATCTGTTGTGCGGGTAAGGATTTCTTTGGAAATGCCCATTTCTGCTTCGTATTCCGTTGAAGCCACCCACAGGCGCAGTACATCAGCACCGAGCGTATCGATAATTTCCTGGGGTCCGATGACATTGCCAACCGACTTTGACATCTTGCGACCCTCACCATCGACTGTAAAGCCATGCGTCAGAACAGATTCATACGGCGCTTGAGAGGTAATCGCGGTGCTGACCAGCAGGCTTGACTGAAACCAGCCCCGGTGCTGATCTGAGCCCTCCAGATACATGCCGGCAGGATTGGTCAGCTCGTCGTGGTTGTTTAATACACTAAAGTGCGTGGCACCCGAGTCAAACCAGACATCCAGCACATCGTTCACTTTGTTGTAATGCTCTGAGTCGGCACCGATAAACTCTGCCGGGTCGGAGTCAAACCAGGCATCAATACCGCCTTGCTCAATTTTCCTGGCAACTTTTTCAAAAATATCCTGAGTATCCGGGTGCAGCTCACCGGTTTCCTTGTGAGTGAACATCGCGATCGGGGTACCCCAGACGCGTTGGCGTGAAAGACACCAGTCGGGTCGGTTTCGAACCATGCCATCGATTCTTGCCTCACCCCAGTCCGGTACCCATTGAACCGACTGGATCGCGCGCAGCGCCTGTTCCCGCAATCCGGTTTTATCCATGCTGATGAACCATTGCGGGGTCGCGCGGTAAAGGATGGGCGTTTTATGTCGCCAGCAATGTGCGTAGCTGTGTTCAATTTTACCGCTTGCAAGGAGATCACCCCGAGCGCGCATTAGCTCGATCAGCAGCTTGCCGCCTGCGTCTACGAATTGACCGCCAACATGAGGGATATTGTCCAGAAAGTGGCCGCCAGGACCGACCGGGTTGTAAATCTCAAGCCCGTGTTCCTTGCCGAGTGCAAAGTCTTCATGACCGTGTCCGGGTGCGGTATGGACGAGACCGGTGCCGGAGTCCAGCGTAACGTGCTCACTGGGGATCATTGGGACAATCAGGTCCTCCTTGTCGATGGGGTGGGTAAATCGCAATCCGACCAGTTGTCGTCCTTCTGCGCGTGCGATCTCGTTGTAGTCTGAGCTGCCATAGCGTTCAAAGCATGTCTCAAGCAGTTCGCTTGCAATAATCAGGTATTCGCACTCGCTGCTGTCCATTTGCGCTTGAACCAGACTGTATTCGAGTGCCGGGTGGATCGCGACCGCGCGGTTCGCCGGCAGTGTCCAGGGCGTTGTTGTCCAAATGACGCAGCTGATCGCGTCCGCGTCGCTCACCGCAGCTGTTCCAAAAGCATCAAGTACGGCCTGTCGATCGGCTGCGTACATGCGAACGTCAACGGTCGTTGATTTTTTGTCGAAGTATTCGACCTCAGCCTCAGCCAAAGCTGAAGCACAGTCGGCACACCAGTAGACGGTCATCAAATCGTGCATCATGTGCCCGTTGGCTAAAATTTTGGCCAATGCCCTCACGGTGTTGGCTTCAGTCTTGAAGTTCATGGTGAGATAGGGATTGAACCAGTCGCCGATTACACCCATTCGAATGAATCCCTGCCTTTGAATATCAATCTGATCGGCCGCGAACTTACGGCAGGCCTTGCGGAACCTTGCGGGGTCACTTCTGTAAACATCCCGGCCTATTTTCTTTTCGACTTCGTGCTCAATCGGCAATCCGTGACAATCCCAGCCAGGGACGTAGGGTGAGTCGAAACCCGCCATGGATTTGGATTTGACAATGATGTCTTTCAGAATCTTGTTGACCGCGTGACCGATGTGCAGCGCACCGTTTGCGTAAGGCGGGCCATCATGCAGCACCCACTTATCCCTGCCTTGACCGATGGTCCGTAATTGACCGTAGATATCGATGTCATCCCAGAATGCCAATGTGTTGGGCTCGCGTTTGGCCAAATTGGCGCGCATAGGAAAGTCCGTCTTGGGAAGATTGATCGTGTCTTTGTAATTCATAGTGAATAAATCGGGCTAAAACCGTACATTCAAACGGCGAGAAGATAATTATGCTGTCACTCGGTCACATCCGCCGCAAGCGGCTTGATGGGGCTACTAAATCGCTTATTTTAATATGAAAGTATCCATGCAAAAGGCGCAGTGTTTTGCAAACGAAAGGTGGAACCGTGTGCAACTCAATGAACCGCATTGGTGCTACGGATTGCCACTTTCGCTGGTCAGTGTGCGGGGCAGGCGCTTTTTTGCGTCATAAAAGGGCAAAGTTTCAACGCTGCAGATTTTATCGCCATCGCGCGAAGTGCGCAGAACCAACGATTTATCGCGCCACTCACCCGGGTGGTCGAAGCGCACATAGCCGATTCCGGTCTTGAGAAAGGGAGAATATGCGCCGGTGGTAACGGTCCCAACCCGGCTGCCAGCATCAAACACCTGCTCACCGCTGCGCGGAGTCGCCTCAGCACATCGCAAGCCGTAGATACGCGTCACGCGTTCGGCACTCAGCAGTGCATCGCGGCCGATAAAGTCGCCCTTGTCGAGGTCGATAAACTTGCCCAGCCCTGCCTCATAAGGCGTCATGGTGCTGTCAAAGTCGCTGCCGCTGTCGAGAATACCGGCCTCAATCCGGCGAATGTTCATTGTTTGCATGGAACAGAAAACCAGACCGACTGACGCTCCGATACGCATCACAAAGTCCCACAGCCGTCGACAGTCTGTCGCGTCGCCGCGGGTATAAATTTCGAATCCCAACTCGCCGGTCCAGCCGGTCCGCGAGACATAGACCATTTGACCATCGAGGTTGAACGGCGCCAGGTGAAAATATTTGAACGCTTGATTCAATGCACCGCCCGTAGCTGCGTGCAGGATCTGATAAGATTTCGGTCCTTGCAGCTGCAAAACGCGCGAGTGCGGATCAGCTATGGCTACGTCAAATCCTGAACGATGTGCCATAAGCCAGGTATCTAAGTCACCGTCGGGTTGTACAAACCAAAATCGGGAGTCTCCCAATCGAAACAAAATGCCGTCCATGAAAAGACCGCCCTGGTGTGTGCACATGAGCACATAACGTCCCTGACCGACTTTCATGTCAGCAATTGGCCGTGCAATCAGCCGTTCCAGAAACGCGACACTATCCGCACCCGAAATTTCTACCGGACGTTCAGGTGTATCAAAGAGCGCGGCATTGCGGCGTAAGGCCCAATAACCTGCATTTGGATCGTCGCCATTTTGATGGACGAAAAACCG
>JAJDZL010000246.1 GCA_022824665.1 Gammaproteobacteria bacterium
ATAACAAAAAACAAGAAAAAAGCAATTTATGGCGAAAGCGATACGAAGCGAAGAGAATTTCTCACAAGGGGCGGCGCAGTTGCAGCCCTTGTTGCCACTGGTGCATGCTTTTTACAGGCAGTCTCACCAGCGTTTGCTGCCGAAAAAGCGCTAGAGCGCGGTACACCCGAACAGGCTAAGGCGATTGTTGCACAAGCTATCGTTCTTTACGACGAAAACGGTGCCCAAGCCGCATTTCAACGTTTTAACAAGAATCCACCGCCGACCTTGAAAATGCTGGATCTTTACATTTTCGTAGTGAATGCCACGGATGGAACAATGGCCGCACACGCGCTTGCTCCCTCAATCGTTGGTACGGATGCCCGCGAATTCATTGACCCCGACGGACTAAACATCGGTCAGGCGATTATGGATGCCGCCAGTCCTGATGGTGCCTGGGTTGATTACCAGTCAATAGACCCTTCTACCGGTGAAGTCATACCGAAATCGAGCTGGGTTGTCCTTCATGACGGGTATATTTTTGGTTGCGGAATCCATCCGCAGTGAACGGATTTCAGCAACGCCACGAGGTGGCGAATCGAACACCGTCTGATCAAATTTAATCAGACTCCTTAAGTCGAGACTTAGTCAAGCAGTTCGCTTCGCACCTCAAATGATGATCTGATCGGACCTTAACCGGTACGCTGAGAAACAGCTACGCGCAGCAATCCTCACAGCAAAGGGAAGTCGTGCTTGGCGAATACCAGCGCGGTATTCGCCAAGACAATAGACTCCCAGACTCCCGCGCACGAACTTAAATTGCTTTTCAGTCGCTTTCGCCAGGGTAAAACTGCGGAACGAAGGTTTGATCCGACATTGGTGGACGAACATAACCGATGCCATCCATTCGATCGGGCAACTTGATTGGTTCCGGCGTCAAATCCTTGTACGGAATCAAACTCAGGAAATGACGGATGCAGTTCAGTCGAGCATGTCGCTTATCGTCTGCATTCACAACGTACCAGGGCGCCTGCTTGATATCGGTGTGTGCGAACATTTCATCTTTGGCCTTTGAATATTCCACCCAGCGGGTACGCGACTCGAGATCCATCGGTGAGAGCTTCCAACGCTTGTGGGGTTCAAGCAGACGAGACTGAAAGCGTTTTTCCTGCTCGTCGTCAGAGACGGAAAACCAGTACTTGATCACCATAATTCCAGACCTGACCAGCATTCGTTCGAATTCCGGGCAGCTTCGCATGAATTCCCGATATTCCTCCTCTTGACAAAAGCCCATCACTCGCTCAACGCCGGCCCGGTTGTACCAACTGCGGTCAAACAATGTGATTTCACCGGCGGCGGGCAGATGAACACAATAGCGCTGAAAGTACCACTGCGTTTTCTCGCGCTCCGTTGGTGCGGGTAATGCAACAACGCGACAGATCCTGGGACTTAAATGCTGGGTTATTCGCTTGATTACACCACCCTTACCTGCCGCATCTCGACCTTCAAATATGACAACGACTTTCAGGCCTTCTTTTTTCACCCATTCCTGCATTTTTACGAGTTCAAGCTGCATTCGAAACAGCTCATTTTCATAAACTTTCTTTTTGACACGCTTGTTTCCATCGGCTTTGGCGGTCGAGCCTTTTTCTTGTTTGGAATTCATATTCTTACTCCATGCATGTTTAAACCTAATTCAACTTAGTATAGACGCTGTGCACCCCCTGTCATCCTCGCTGTTGGATTGAACCCTTTTCGAGCAGCAATTTGCGGAGATGTTCAACATTCAAACCGTATACGATAGCACAACCAATCCAGCCAATAGACTGGATTTGGTAAAGAACGCACTTATTTGCACTGATAAACACACAATCGCACTTTGCAGATTCACCGAGCAGGTCTCCCGCAACCTGACTTACATCAGTGGCATTCCAAACAACGTACCATGAAACTTTGCAAGCAGGCTGGCAACAATAATTCCTGCGACAACCGCCACGATATCCATAGTCCAGCGAGGAGCCTTGGAAGCTGCCGCGCCCTTGCTACGCGACACTGAGCTAATCGTTGCAACAACTGCATAAATACCCAGTGTTCCGAAAAGCACTATTGACCTCTGATCGCCGTTTGCCGCAAGGTGCGCAAGCGCCCACAAGAACAGTCCCGCAAGCATGGGATGGCGCACAAAAGCACGAATATGAGTCGGCATATTTGCCGCTGCAAAGAGAATTACTGCGATTGGCACGAGTGTCAGCGCCATTGAACGTCCCCAGCTGAAAGGCTCATACACCGGTTGATATTCTGCCATTGAAAAGCCCCAAATTATCAACCCCAGTCCAATAAAAGAGCCAATAGAGAACACTGTCCGATATGACTTCTCCCCTAGACTTGTCAACAATGTGGTTCGACGTGACGGCACACATGGAATCAAGTGCAAAGCCACAAATATAGTAAGGCCAACAACGAGAACAAGCATAAGTTTATCCCTCCAATAAATTTTTGTCCGGCCCAGGCATATCAGCCAATGTGGTCCGAGGTGTCTTCACAGCCCGGAAGTACCGCGCAGGGGGCATGCAGCAAAACAGGAGCATCTGCGAACACATCGCCGTACACCTAAAAGCCGTGTCATCCTGTTTGAGACAGCGAGGCTCAAACACAATGGTAAAGTCCAGTCTGTATACTTTATCAATGATAGTCTATAAGCATTGGGGCTTTGCGCTGCGGAACCATATCAAGCGTACATTTGAGACAAATCGTTGGACAAATCTAATCCTGAAACCAGGTAGAGTGCTGCATCAGGATTTCGGTATTGAAATAGCAGATATCGATCTGGCTTCGAGCGCAGTTGAACAATCTTACCCGGAAATTCGGCAATTATTTGAAACCCATTCACTGCTGCTTTTTCGTAACCAGGATCTCGACGATTCGGCACATATCCGTCTCGCCCGCCTGTTTGGCCCGCTGGAAGATCGCGGAGACTTTAACCGGTTTCAGGTCTCGCGCGTGACCAATGCAGATTTGGACTTAAGGCCGGACGATGTCAATGACGCTCGCATGAATCTCCTGAATCTGCAATCCAATATGCTGTGGCACACCGACAGCACCTTTATGCCAACCCCCGCACTTGCCAATATTCTGCATGCCAAAGTACTACCAGGCGAAGGCGGTCATACAGAATTTGTATCGACACGGGTGGGTTGGAAACGTATGAATTCAGCGCTTCAAAAGAAGGTTCAAAACAAAGTGTTCCTGCATCGGTACAGTCATTCGCGCGCAAGGATCGATGCGGAACTGGCGGCAAGAAAGACCTTTACCAAGTGGCCCGATACGCGCTGGAAAAGTCTCTGGCGAAATCCTGTGAACGGCGAGGACAGTGTCTATATCGCGTCGCATGTATATGGAGTAGAAGGCTTGAATGAAACCGCGGGTAAGCAGCTCATCGAGAAAGTCCTTGCTGCCCTGACTCAGCCGCAAGCCGTTTATACGCACCGGTGGCAAATTGGCGATGTTCTCATCTGGGATGAACGGGC
>JAJDZL010000161.1 GCA_022824665.1 Gammaproteobacteria bacterium
GCCCTGGTGTACGGGAGCTCGAACTGATCCCAGTTTTCCGGCAGTTCAATAAACGGCACATCCCGCGGTATCCTGGTGAAATCCAGCGGCTTGCCCTGTGGCTCAAACGAGCCAACCAGCCACCTGCCGGCATCTTCCTTCACGTAGTTGTGTCCGTCAGTGTCTCGCAGCACCGGCAGGTCGGGCGTCACCGCGCTAAGTGATTCGGTTAACACGTAGTAGTGTTCACAGGGATATAGCGGCACAAAGACCCCGAGTTGCGCAGCAAGCTCACGGGTCCAAAGTCCACATGCCAGCACCAGCTTCTCGCACACTATACGACCAATACCGGTATCAAGCTGGTACTCACCACCGGCCCGCTGAGTCAGCTGTTCAACCTTGCAGTTCTCAATGACCTTGACGCCCCGCTGCTTTGCACCGGCAATTAGCGCGCGTGTCGTGTCGACTGGATTTGTCTGACCATCAGCAGGAATATAGACTGCACCTTCAATGTTGCGCGCGTCAATAGCAGGATAAATTTCCCTTGCTTCAGAAGGTGAAATAATGTGGGCATCAATGGCGAAACTTTTTGCAATCGCGGCACCTTTGCGGGTCTCGTATAAACGCTCGGCCGATCTGCACACGCCCAGTGTGCCGTTTTGCTTGAATCCCGGAGCTACGCCGGTGTCACTTTCGAGGCTGGCGTAGAGTTCGACGTTATATTTGGCGAGCCCGGTCATTGAATGAGTTGACCGAAGCTGCATGATCAAACCGGCAGCGTGCCAGGTTGTGCCCGACGTGATCTGATGTCGCTCAAGGAGAACGATATCTTTACATCCAAGTTTTGCAAGGTGGTAAGCAACACTTGCACCGGCGATGCCACCGCCGCAGATGATGATTTGTGAGTATCCGGGTAAATTCAAACCGTCAAAATGCCCCGTTGGTTGACGGTTTTACCAGGTATCAGCTGGAGTGGTCTGACCTGGTAGCGGCTCACACCCCAAATTCCGTACTGCCGTATCGCTGTCAACACCGCGGAAGTCTCCAATCCCTGCCTGGATATGACCTCTTTCCACTCAAGGTTGCAAGCAGGTTGATCCAGATACGGGCCAAGGAATAGTGGAGATATATCGCTCATCTCGCCTAAGCGGAACATGGTCAACCAATGATGTCAACACCTTGTGTAGATAGATCATTGCTGTTCATCCTGGAGCTCGATAACGCAGGCCAACAGCCATGGCACAAAGCTCAGCCTGCTTAATGCACTCGGGTTTTATCATCAATTCGAATCTCGCAACTTGGGGGTTTACACGTTTGCCAAAATGTACGGTTGACGGAATACACGCTATCTTATAACATTTGTAGACAGCCCTGCTGTAGCAACAGGGCATTAAGCACAGTATGCAATTGGATTCCAGGGCAAATTCAGTGCGCTCATGGGAGTTGATTGTCAAATGTTCAACATCACTCCAGAGGATCAAATAATGTCTAGCAAACTAACCCGTCGAGAACTACTTAAAGCTGCTGCTGCAAGTGGCGTTGTCGCTGCGTCGACATCTGTACCGTTTATGAACCACGCTTACGGTGCGAACCCGCTGTCGGTCGTTGACTGGGGCCCACCGTGGATCGACAATACCAAAAAGATTGCCGCAGCCTGGGGCAAAAGCGAGATTAACTGGACACTGCACTCCGGCGGTGCTGCATCAATACTGCCGAAAATCAAGGCAGCGTGGCCGAATCCTCCGTATGATCTGGTCGACAACTGGAGCCCGGTTTTTCTGTCAATGATGCGTGAAAACTGGGCACAAACCGTTACGCTGGACGACTGCCCCAACCTGGCAGATGTTCCGGAAGGCCTGATTACCAAGGATGGAGCGGGTAACTGGAAGAATATTCCGCGCGGCACAAGTGGCGTATTTTTTACTTATGCGCCGGATAACTGTCCGATCGAAATCAACACGGTGGACGATCTGCTCGACCCCAAGCTCAAGGGCCATATCCTGTGGCCGAATCCAACTCTGAACACCAATTTGCAGGTTGTCGCACTGGCCAAAGCGAGGGGTGGTGATGAGTACAACATGGAACCTGGCTGGGAATTTCTTAAGGAACTGGCAGCGTCCGGCAACATTGGTCGCATATCCGCAAATACCTCCGATGTCATCACCTCTCTGGAAACAGGTGAAACCTCGGTCACATTTGTTGATCAGGGCACACTGTCTGGCATCAAGGGCACTAGCCTGCGTCACCTGACCAAGGCTGATCCGTCGCTTAAAACCTTCCTGTTTGTCAGCGGCTGGGTCGTATTGTCCAGCTCCGAGAACAAGGAGTTGGCGTTTGACTTTGCCAATTTCACGATCAACAAGGAAAACAGCGAGCTCTATTACCAGGAAGTCGGTGAGGTACCGGTCAACGGCAAAGCGGAACACGGCATCAAGCATCTGAAATTCTCCTCTGGAGAAGCGGAAGACTTCGTGGTCATCCCTGACTGGGATCATCTGGGTGTCGAGCTGGACAGCTGGAACAAAACATTCGAAAAGGACATCGTGCCACTGTTGTAATTTGTTCCATCGAAAATCATCCTGTGGGTGCCGGCTAGACACCCTGTACGCAAACCGGCACTCACAGAGAATTTTCTCGGCCACAGTTCGCCCGGATGCTATGAATTCAACCGCGGTACCTGCGGATTGATTTTGGCGGACTTGAACGTGGTCTACCATCCATCAACATTGGCGTTCATTAGACACTCGTGAAACTTAGCCGTGGAGCAATACTGCTGTTAGTACCGGGGGTTGGCATTTTGCTCGTCTTCCTGGCACTGCCGCTTGCCAATGTTGTAGAAGAGAGTTTTCGACTGTTTGTACCGGGCCGCATCGGCGCTGCAAAAGATGCGCCATATACTCTTTTCAACTACGCCGAGCTGATGGATGCGACATATCTGTATTACTTTACGGAAACCGCTCGCATCGGCTTTGTCTCTTCAATCATTGGACTGATTCTGGGATTCCCCATCGCTTATGTGATTGCCCGGCGCTTTAACCCGTTTTGGCGCAAAGTAGGCGTCGGCTTCCTGATTGGCATCATGTTTTTGAGCACCCTTGTACGAGTGTACGCACTGCAGTTGACGTTCGGGCCGACAGGGATCGCGAAGTTTCTGTCGGGACTCCTCGGGGTTTCGATGAACGGTCGTTTCTATACAGAGTTGGTGGTGGTACTCGGACTTTTGCACTACCTGGTGCCGATCGCCGCGATCACGCTGCTCGGAACAATTCAGAATGTCAATCCCAGGTTGACTGAAGCCGGTCAGGCACTCGGTGCGCCGCGCTGGATAGCCCACCTTACCATTACAGTACCACTTTGTATCCCCGGGCTCCTGTCCGCGTTCCTCATCTCCTTTACG
>JAJDZL010000228.1 GCA_022824665.1 Gammaproteobacteria bacterium
CCAAGCAGGGTGTGAAACATATCGCAGGCATTCATCAGGCAAAATATAACGACATCGCGCTGGTCAGGAATCTCGTCGCTGTACAGAATGTTGGTGATTCTCGATTTGACTTCCTTTTCAACAGTGCCGTCGACCATCGGATAGGAACGGGTTTTCATGACCCACAGAAATCGCATTTCCGACTCCCCCAGAATTCCTCGTTCAACCAGGCGCTGGAAACCGCGCTCAACAATTGCAGCGCCATCAAGTGAGATTGAGTTAATCCAGAATTTAATCTCCTTTTGATCGGGTTCCTGGCAAATCTTGTCCAGATACTGATCGAGGATCGGTTCGTTGAGGTGTTCTTTCTCGATGATCTGAAGCGTGCGCAGATCACAGTCAATACGATTGTTGATGGCAAGCTCCATTAGCACTGCTCCAGCCAGGGCGTAATGCAAAGTCGACAGCGGCACCGGTAGTAGTGCGCCCTTTTCTTCATCGAGCAGAAGCAGCAAAATTTCTTCGACCAGTGTAACGCTCATAGTACAAAAAATTGCGGTAACTTGGCTTGCATTAAAGCATTTTAAGAATTCTGATGGTTTATTTGCAAATCATTCAGGCAGATTTTTTTCAATTCGCTGAATTTCAAACGAACATGCTCAGCAGCGAAAATTGCAGGTACCATCCCGTTCGGCCTGCACCATCAGTTGAACTTCCCATTCGAGATAATTTTGCATCCGTTCTTCCTGCCCTGTCTGATTGTCATACGGCCGCTCCCAAATGTCGTCAACGTCGCTCAAGCACGGTTCCATGCCATCGACCAGGTCCAGCCCCATCGCCTGCCAAGCCTGATTGCCACCGTTCAGAACCCGAATGATCTGTCGATCATCGGATTTTTCCATATCCTTTGCAGCCAGGTGCGCAAGCCTGCCGTCCTCGGAGGTCAGCACCAGCAAGCCCACTGGCTGATGCAATGTCAGCGCACCTTCAAGGCGCTGGCGAATGCACCACATCGCACCAGGAATATGGCCAGCACGAAAATTGCGACTGCAGGCGAGATCAACCAGGACCATCGGTTCGCCTGACTGCATCACCGCCTTGAGCTCACCGGGGTCGATGGTCTCGTGCTCTTCGTAGCCGAGCGTTCGGCGTCGTTCAGCACCTTGTTCAAGTTCCGGCCCGAGCAAAGGTTCCTGCAGCACATAAACGTCGCGATGTCCCATCTGCAACAGCCAGGAAGCTGTCATGACAGCGCGCACCATTTGATCATCGATCAGCACAATGCGGGCATTGTGAGCCGCAATATACTCATCCGTCGTCTGTACCAGCTGACCACCGGGCGCGTGCCTGGAACCCGGCACGTGTCCACTTTCATATTCCTCGCGGGTTCGCACGTCGAACATATACAAAGTGCGATTCTCAGCAGCGCTCCAGTCCTGCAATTTTTTGTGATCAATGTAGGAAACGCCGAATTTTTCGGCAACCCGATCGGCCGCGCGGCACGCCTTTTTGAAGTTGTCTGACGACGGTGCAGGACCAATAAGGCTCTTCCCGTGATCCAGTTCGAGCCCGGCCAGGTGCCAGCCCATGGTGCCGTCCTTGAGCAGCATCACCCGGTTTGGGATGCCCGCATTGATCAGAGACATCGCTCCGACGATGCTGCGAGTGCGACCCGCGCAGTTAACGACAACATCTGTTTGCGGGTCAGGCGCAATCTGAAAAACACGATAAACCAGCTCTGCACCCGGTACATCAACCGCGCTCGGAATGCTCATCGCGTGATACTCATCCATTGGCCGGCTGTCGAGAACGACAAGATCATCCTCGCGCGTTAGCCTCGCGTTCAACTCCCCGGCAAGAATCTCAGGCGGCTTGCGCTGTTGCAGCAGGTATTCTCCGAATGTTTTGCTCGGTACATTCAGCCCTGAAAAAAGCTCAAATCCGGCATCTTTCCATGCCGCAGTCCCGCCGCTGAGGACATGAACATCTGTGTAACCCAACGCTTCGAGTCGGTGGCGCGCCTTACGCGCGGCGAACTCCCGCCCTGCCGGACCCGTATCGTAAACAATGACTGGAACACTGCGACGGGGCAGCAATGCATCGATGTCGATTTCAAGACGACTTAAGGGACAGTTAGAGGCCCACAAAAGGTGACTGTCAAAATAAATGCCCTGTTCGCGGACATCAATAATTGCATGTTCCTGCCTGGCAAGAATTAACTGTTTCAGTGCGACAGCACTTATCTCGCGGCTCATTGAGTTACATAGCGGGCGTCAATGATATTGGTGTCGGAGCGAAACACCTTCCAGGCATCAGAGCGCTTATCGTAGTACTCCCGTTCAGTCAGACACTCAAGCGCAAGTCCATACATATGAAAATTGATGACCGCGTTTTCGTCTGTGATGTGGATCGAGTGCAACTCTTCCGGCAACAGCGTAACGCCGCTGCCCGGGCGCACAGTATGAGAGCCGGTTAATTCAACACCGTTTTCCACCCGCTTGTAGAACCGGTTTAGCTCTTCTCCTTGAATTCCGGTGATCACTGCCCAGGTGTCATGATTATGCGGTGGTGTGTTGGTCGGTGCCCGGGCCGACTGAACATAGAGCGCGAACCGATTGTCTTCGGCGTCCTGCGACAAAAGGTAAACGCTGGAGGTGTCATCTGTCTTCTCCTGTGGCGCAGGAAACTCATCTTCGGTAAACCATTCAGTATGGGTCGCAAGCGCCATCAGCTGCAACCGAATCTCCTGCAGTGCTTTCTTTGTGATTCCGTGGGTCGCTTCGATGTTGCGAATCGACTCTATTGTGTTTCGTACTTTCTCGCTTCGCGCGCCGTTATTCGTCATTGTCGTTTCCGTCGGTCGAGTTAAATCGTAATTGAAAATTATCGCAGGTTTCAAAAAATCGTCGAGTTGTATCGGGCATTGGCACTCGCGCGCCTGAAATGTAGGTGATGAGATTTTTCGCGGTCTCAATCAGCTTGCAGCCCTCGGCAATTACGGGAGTCATCTCAATGCCCTGGTCTTCGTGAATTTGCCCGATCAATGAGTCGACTTTTTCCGAGTTGGTTACAAATTTGGGCCAAATTTCAAACCAGTGAGGGTCGCGCTTGATGGTTTCGCTGTTCAGCTTTGCATAATGCGAAATGTTGTCAAGCACGGTCCAGAATTCATCAAACAGCGGGTAGCCGGACAAGCAGCCGCGCAGCCTTTCAATAATCTGGTCAATATCGCGCATGGTGAGGCTGATCTTCACGTAGCGGGTGACATAGAACTGGTGCAGCGGCATCGCAAAAGCCTTGAGCGGCTCTCCCCAAAGCTCGTCAATGCCTTCCACCCCGCTGATGTGTCGCACCATTTTTCCAAGTTCCATAGCCTCTTCGAGGCATTCACTGCACTCTTTCATGAGCTCGTTTTCAGTGCTGATATGGACCCCTTTGTCTTCGAGGTCTACAATTGTGGTAAAGATATCGGTCGCCCGGTTGAACAAAGCACCTGCAAGCATTGCGCCGCTAACCCGTTTTTCCTCATCATTATCTGCCTGCTCATAGAAGCGGCGAGCGAGGTCAAGGTTTTCTCCGGGGGTGTTGATGCCCGACTCGGTGTGATGAAAGGTTCTGCGAGTCAGTCCTGCAATCAGGTTTTTTTTGGCACTCAGGGTTTCCGCGGGAGGCTCATAATGTCGGATCCAGTAGCCATAGTAATAGATCCTCTTATCGCCGTCAATAACGGAAATTGTGCCGTTCTTTACGCCGTCGTTTTCAGACTCCGCTTTAGACATCGCTCCTTCGCTGTACTGAAACGTGAAGTGTTGCTATTGTATATTCTCATGTCAGCTCGTTGCAGATTTCGTACATCCTTTGGTTCGACGTGCTTTATTTCAAGCCAAGATAAGCGTCCACAATTGAACCATCCCGGGCAGCTTCCCTGCCAGTACCGCGCCACACAACCCGCCCGGTTTCAAGCACGCTGAGTGCATCCGCAACCTGTTGAACCCGTTGAGTACTCCGCTCGACCAAACCAATCGCCGGTTGATCTTCTCTCGGCGATTCCAGCACTCGTCCACCACAATCGGCAGCAAGTCGAAGGAAGCGCATCGATCAATAGGACGCTTGGTTCTGCCATCAGCGTTCCCGCAAATGGCAAGCGTTTGCTGCTCACCACCAGACCGTGGTCCGACCACTTGCTCGCGACGGTTCAAAAGACGCGGGAAAATCGTAAACATCCGTTGTCGTCCTGATTCAAGGCGTGGTGCCTTAAAAAGCTGGCGGCAAGCTTGTCTGTAGCAAGCTCATGATCTTATCAAATCGAGTCAATGCACGCTTGGTTTGCAGTGCATTGACCTTTGAACGCCCTGATCATTCGGCGGCACCAAATAACCTTGTGCACTTCGCTCAGCAAACGCAAAAGTGCTACCGTTCGGATAGTCAATCAGGTATTGTCTAAAGCTCGGTATCGGACACTCTACAATCCCATCGTTACGCTCTTGTAAAGCACCGCAATGCATGAGGTGATTACAGAATTCCTCCGCAGTCATTTCAGCTGGCAGGTATTCGCCAATGCTGGCCGTCTCAATATGACGATTGGACTCATCATGAATAATTTCAATCACATCTCTTTTCCTTTGTTTTCCATTGATTTGCTGCATCACCGCGGCCAACAAAATATCTGTGATTTTCATTTCATCGCTCATGCGGCGGTAATAGTAATTCATTCTAAATTCCAAACTTCGCTGTTCTACCAGGTCAAAATCCACCTGCGCAATTTCGCCACTTGTTTCAATGTAGCGCTCGGCAAAAGCATACAGACAGTTCTCTATGTGACTTGGCCACCCCTGCGTACCTGCCAGCAAATGGTCAAACCGATCTTCGTGTACTCCCAGGTCAACGCCAAAGTAGCTGCAATATCCTCTTTTCAGATCTTCAACTTCCAGCTGGTCCAGGCAGTTTAACGAGTGCATGTGATTTCTCGCCAAACGAGCCAATCCCAACTCCCGGGCTCGACGACCTGCGTCAGACAACCCGGCCAATACCACAACCACCGGCAAATTACGGCTGTTTGCATGCAACTCCTGCAGCAACACGCCGGTCTCAGAATCCTTGCCTCCGATCAGATTCTGTGCTTCATCAACACCAATCACAACCGGACGCTGCCACTTCTCAGGGGGCAATATCTTTGCCACAGCACTCAAACCCACCCGAACCAGGTTCAGATTCCACCGCCTTTCGTTCTCAATTCGACCGCTCGCGAGACCACCGGTCAAACGCCCGCTAATTCGTCTGATTTCACTACTTGTTTTGTTAAGCTCATCCCCGCTTCCAGGTGCGACGAGATTCAATAATTCCTCGCAAAACTCATAAACTGTATCCATCAGGTGTCCCGAACCGGAATACAGCATGACTGGTACCGGCACCGGCCGCTTCGACCCGTCTGCAAGCGTCGTGCCATACGAGCCGTCCAGCCAGGTATTGTTCAAGTGCGCGAGCGTTGATGACTTGCCGGCACCTGGCGCACCGTAAATCACCCGGGTCGCATCCTTCATTTGCGGTGCTTGTCCAAGGTGACTCAGCCAGCTTAACGTACAGGCATCTTCAATGTCTGCGATGACGTCTGTGCGTCCGGCAAAGTATGCCGGCGCCTGCTTATCGTTAGAGTATCTTGTATACAGCACAAGACCGTTAAATCCCTTCGGGTATCTTCGCATCGGTTGGTTCATGTCGCTGTTCTATACGTCAAAATACTGTTTTTCAAAGTATACAGCATGGCAAATGAAGTGGATTTTGCGGCCAAGCGACCAACCTTTAAGTCAGATTCAAATTCAGTGAATTTTGCGACCAGCCGCCGCGACGATCCCATCATCTGCCGTAATGAATTGCAAATTGACTGAAAAAATTCTTAAAATGCTATGAAAGGACACACATTAATCGAACTTGAATAATATGAGCGTTACACTGGTCGAAGAAATTCTGCTGCTTCTCCTGGACGAAGAAAAAGGCACCTTACCACCGGTGCCGCAACTGACTTTGCATTACGTACTGGCCGGAGCAGTGTTGATGGAGCTTGCCATCAACAATCGCATTGATTGCGACATTCACACACTCCAGATCATCGAAAAGGAACACCTTGACGAACCAATCCTTGATCAGTACCTGGACAAGATTTGCCTGGAACCTGAGCAACAGGAAGTCAAATTCTGGATCAACTCAATTGCAGATGATGGTTCTGCAATCGTCGAGCGCGGCTTTCAGCGACTGATCGAAAGAGGCATTCTGGGTGAATCGGAAAAACGATTCTTGTGGGTTGTCAAGACCCGCTCCTATCCGACGATTGACGGCACGGTCGAAAAGGAAGTCAAATTGAGGATTATGAATATCCTGTACAGTGATGAAATTCCTGATCACCGGGATGTCGTGATTTTCTGCCTGATGGATGCCTGCGATATGTTTCGCACCCTGCTAGGGCCTGTTGAACTTAATCGCATGCGACCGCGCATCAACGATGTATCGAAGCTTGACTTGATTGGGCAGGCAACTACCAAGCTGATTCGGGAAATTCAAGTGGCACTGGTCGCCACGCATGCGCCGCTTTTCTGACTGAACAACGCGCGCCGAATCAGAGTCCCCAAGAGCAAAAAACAATTGGGAATTACTTGAGAACTGTAAAGACACAAACTATTGTATTAACTGATCTATGAATCAATTTACCAGCAGCAGGAGATACACTAGGAAAATTACAAAACTGAAACACCCACAGGTGCGGTTAAAACCCAACACCTATCAACCAAGTAAGGCTGAATTGGCGGCCGATCTACGCGTTCTAACATCATTTGATCAGGCTGTAAAAAGCACTCGTTAAGCCAGTTCAAGTGAACAAATCAGATGCCATTAATGCATAATCGCCACACTCATTTTTGCACGCAGGTACTTCAAAATGGCACGTGAATATACCATAGAAGTCTTTTATGTTGACTCTTGCGGTGTGTTTGTTGGCAGAAGCGATGATATTCCAGGTTTGACTGTTGAGGAAAAAACAAGGCAAAGCCTTATTGAAACAGTAATGGTGATTGTTCCGATACTTCTTTTTGATAATCTCAATATAGATGTTCGCAGTGAAAACGTGCAGGTGTTGATAAAAGAATATGACAAAAACGGGCCAAAATCAGAATCAGATTATGGTCCGACTTACAGTTGGAAAGACAGATCCGATCTTGACCACGCTTTCGCATAGCTTGGAATGGCATCGTATTACAGGAAACTGTCAAGGTTGTTGAAAGACAATGGATGGATAATTTGTAGACAGCCACGAGGTAGTCATGAAATTTGGCGCCACCCCGACACTCAAACAATTGGCACTAATCCGGCAATTGGTCGGGATGCAGTCGCTGCGCACTGCAGCAGTTTCTTTTTTACTGCCTACTCCCGGCATTAACCGGCTATGGACCGTAAATCGTGTGCGGCAGCCAGGTAGCCAGCGCCGGGAAGTACCACAACACAACCAGCATCATGAGTTGAATGCCAACGAACGGCGCTACACCTTTATAAATACTCACGGTGCGAATGGACCGCGGTGCAACCCCGCGTAAATAAAACAGCGATAATCCAAACGGCGGTGTCAGAAACGAGGTCTGTAAATTGACCGCGATCATAATGCCAAGCCATACCGGACTCATTGGAACACCCGGCGCGATCTCCATCTGCAGCAATACCGGACCAACGATCGGTACAACGATAAATATGAT
>JAJDZL010000234.1 GCA_022824665.1 Gammaproteobacteria bacterium
GCATATGCGATGTTGCAAAGGAAATTTTTGCAGCCAAATCGTCGGCAATCGTGTTTGCCGGGTTTGACAGCTGGACTCCGCAGCGCGAGCGTCTGCTTGAGGCTTTGCGACAGGTCGCCAGCGTGGTGCTCGTAGAGCACGAAACGGTAAGCCGCGCGACAAACATTGAACGTCTGGAATTTACGTCTACCGACAGAGAAATTGATGCTTGTGCACGCTGGGCCAGACAAGTGATCGATGCCAATCCAGAGAATCATCGGGTTGGTATTGTCGTTCCCAGTCTCAGCCAGGTTGGCACCCGGTTGAGCAGGCAACTGTCCGCGTACCTCAACCCGGATGCAGTAATGGAGGGGCGTCAGACCAATCTGCTGTCGTTCCATATGACGCTGAGTGGAGCACTCTCAGAAACTCCGATCGTTGTTGATGCGATGAACCTGCTTGAGCTGATTCGAAATCCGGTCAGCCTGGACGTTATGAAGTCGGTGATCCTTTCGGACCGAAATAAAGGCTGGGAATCAGAATATGCTGCGCGCGCCACTTTTGCGGAAGAGTTATACGCGCTCGGTAGTGAGCAACTGTCCATCGACGATACGCTCACCCTGGCAGCCCGATATGCGGAGCGTATACCCATACTCTTAAGAATGTTGCGCAAGGCGAGGCAACTTTTGTCAGAACAGCCGAGCACGGCAGACTATGCTTACTGGGGCCGATTTTTTATGGACTGGATGAAGAATTTTCAGTCCACCCAAAAGGGCGATCGCCAGTTCGGACTGGATGAATGGCAGGCATATCGATCATGGGTTTCAATCGTCGAAGGTCTTGCTGAACTCGGTTTTGTATCCCGCAGGTGCCGCGTTGAAACCGCATTGGCCAAATTGATTCGGCGCGTGGGTGAGTCCAGTGTGCAGCCAAGGGCGGTACGTGTACCCGTTCAGGTCGGTGAATACATCACCATGGCAGGCCAGACGTTCACACACCTTTGGATGCTGGGCATGAACGAAAAATCGCTACCGGGTTCACCACAGCCAAATCCGTTTGTGCCGATTGCAGTTCAGAAGCAATTCGGCATCCCCACAAGCTCGTCTACTACCCTAAATGAACAAATGTTCAAACGGTGTCAGCGAATTGTCGCAAGCGCCGAGCACATCGTTCAGAGTTATGCGTTGATGGATGGCGGCGAACACTTCCAAAGAAGTATCGCACTTGTTCACCCCCAAGCAGTGAAGTCTGACGACCTGAATCATCTTTTCTCGCTCAACGACTATCCGCAAATCGTATCGAATGAACGCCACAAACTTGAACGCTTCGCTGACTGGCAGGCGCCGCCGTTAGATTCGGCCGGTCGGGTCGCAGGGGGTACGACACTGTTGGCGCATCAGTCGCTTTGCCCCTTTCGCGCATTTGCCATGCATCGTCTGCAGTTGACTCAGCAACCGTCTGTGGAATTCGGTGTCTCAAGAATGACGCGCGGGTCAATGCTGCACCGAGCATTAGAGCTTTTTTACAACACGTACTTAAGCAGTGAATCGATTCGACAAGCCTACGCTTCGGGCGAGATTCAAGTCGCGATTGACAATTTTGCGCGTCAGGCAGTTGAAGAATATAACGATCAGCGCATCAAACCGATTGACAAGCAAATTGCTGACATCGAAGTTGCTATTTTGACCAATCTCATTGGTTTGATTGCTTACAGAGATTCAGGAAGAGACAATTTTGAGATTTACGCGACTGAAATCGAGACGGAAGTAACTTTGGCTGACGTTACACTCAGATTGAAGATTGACCGTGCAGAAGTTCGATCGCAATTGGGAGGCGAAAACTATTTCCGTCTTTCTGATTACAAGACCGGCTATTGCAGTTTAAGCAAGCTGCTCGGCATTCGGCCAGAAGATCCACAATTGCTGATTTATGCGCTCGCATTTGAACAGCAAAGCAGGCGTATAGACGATGTTGAGTATATCCAACTTAAAGATGGCCAATTGAAAATCCACAGCTGGTCAAAACGTGCAGGCAGTAGCAATTCCAAATTTGCACCCATCGAGACCGCGATGGTTGTGACCAATGGCTGGAAAGATGTGTTGGAGAAGCTTGCCAAGTCATTCGGCGAAGGCTGGGCGGTTGCGGACCCGTTAAAGAATGACACCTGCAAGTACTGTGATGCGGGGCCGGTGTGCCGTATTACAACCAGCGCTGAACATCTTTTGAGTGCCGGGGATTCCGAAAGTGAATAAAGACCTCCATCTGGCCGACGGTGATGCGCGCGATGAAGCACTGAATGTTCAGCATTCATATATTGTCCAGGCGCCGGCGGGTTCTGGAAAAACAACGTTATTGATCAGCCGTTTTATATGCTTGCTGGCCAGCGCTGAGCAGCCGGAAGAAATTCTCGCCATTACGTTTACCCGTAAAGCAACCGCAGAGATGCGCAATCGCATAATCGAGGCGCTTGACCCCAGCACTCACACCGAGTTTCCACAACAGTCGGCCAACCGCGCGTTGCAAGCCGTACGAGAACGCTCCAGGGAAAAAAACTGGAACCTGCTGGAGCAGCCCGCGCGGCTTCAGATTATGACAATTGATGCTTTCTGTACCGGCCTGGTTCGGCGCATGCCCTGGACGTCCCGATTTGGATCTTTGCCGGGCATTGTTGAAGATGCCAGTCTGCTGTATGAAACAGCCGCACTGAATCTGTTTGAGTCTGCGAGCCAGAATGATGAACTTCAGGCAGCGCTTATGCAATTGCTCAAACATCTGGATAACAACAGCACCAAGCTTCAGGGGCTCCTGGTGCAGATGCTGACCAAGCGCGACCAGTGGCTGCGTATGCTTCTTCGCACATCATTTTCAAACCAGGACAAGTCCGCGATGGAATCATTGTGGCAGCGTTTTATCGAGACGCGGCTCGATCAGGTGCGCAGCAAACTACCGCCTAGAGCCCGTGAAAAACTGGGTGTAAACACACTTGATCACGCCGACCCGGGAAGTCTGCAAAAGTGGAAAAAAATTTGTAGTTTGCTTTTGGTTCAGAAAGGCACCTGGCGCAAGGCTGGATTTATGGACTCTCA
>JAJDZL010000119.1 GCA_022824665.1 Gammaproteobacteria bacterium
TTTGAACTCAAGATGGTTGATGATGAGGGCAAGCTGAATGAAGCAGCGCAGGCAGCAATCAAGCAAATACGAGAACGGGGTTATTCCGACAAATACGCTGGTCAGGACAAGGTCATTCACCTGCTTGGGCTGGCGTTTAGCAGCGCCACAGAGGATAAGGTGTCGTTGGTAATGAAAGTTGAGCGGTACTAACCCTCTCACTTATGGTGCATGGCACATGACTGTTTGCCGGGCGAACACCCTTCAGATGCACCATTTTGGTGCATGAATCTGCGAAGTGTTCAAATTTACAAGGTCACTCACAGAAATTCAATTTGCGTACAGTCGTTCAAAGCCAATGCCTAAAATAGCCGTCCTCACATCAGTCCTTAAAGAAACAAATTTCACTTTGAATCGTATTCTTCAATGTTGCTGGTACTCGTCATTGCTTACCGCGAAACTGGAAAAGACTGCTCAACTCAGAACACAATTTTTTTGCTGAGTAAGTTTCAATTCCCCACAGCTCGATTGACGCAGCCTTACAAGTGTTCAATCAGGCATCATTGAAATCAACCTGGCGTATCACGGCTTGGGGAAATGCTTACAAAAAAAATTGTCTCCCATAAAAACGAACGACTCGCTTGATCCAGTGATCAAGCGAGTCGTGTTAGAACAACCTGAGCCAAGTTCTATTGACCAAGCCTGACTGAGGGATTCACAAGTCCCTCAATTGTCCATTCGCTAAACCTGACGTCAGTTTCGAAGCCGAATCAGGCACTGCCCGATTCCGCTTGTTTGCTTCGAATTCTATCCCTGACAAGTGCCTTCAGTAATCCAACACCCATCAATATCAAAACCAGCGTGAATGGAATCGTACCGACAATCATGGCAGACTGAATCGCTCTCAATCCGCCGGCCAGCAAAAGAACGCCAACCACCGCAGTCAGTGCGATACCCCAAATCAATATATGCTTCTGCCCGGTCTTGACTCGTTGGTCGCCGCCGGAATTGATCGTATTGATCACCAAAATGGCGGAGTCAGCGGACGTTACCAGATAGGTTAGCAGCAGTATCACGATCATCAGCGACATCAATGTGGCCAGCGTCGGGGACAGCATGATATTGATGACTTCATAGAGTTGATAGGTCAAATTCGCACCGAATATTTTTCCTTCAGCTGCACCGCTCAATTCCAAATCAATCGCTGTTCCGCCCACGAACGTGAACCAGATAAAGCACATGATGGATGGTGCGACGATTGCGCCTAATACGAACTCTCGGATCGTACGATTTCTTGAAATTCGCGCAAGGAATATTCCGACAAAGGTGCCGAACGCGATCGCCCAGGCCCAGAAGAAGACCGACCATCCGGTCTGCCACCCTCCGAGATCTGTCGACGGGTCCCATACAGTCAAGGTCAGAGCCGGTAAATGAATGATGTAGCTGAAGATTCCTTTACCCAGCAATTCAAATGCGAACATCGTAGCGCCGAATATCAGGAAGAAACCGAGCAACGAAAAAGACAGCACCATATTGGTATTGCTTAGCCATTTAATGCCTCTTCCTACGCCTGATAACGCCGAGCCGGTAGACAAAATCATAACGATCACCAGGGTCATCAACAGGGCTCCTGTTGTCGGCTCCGGAGAATCTCCAGTAGTCATCAGCCAATCCGCTCCGGTAATGTTATGCAGTCCTGATGCAAAAGCGTTGAGACCGAGGCCGATCGTTTGCGAAATGCCAAGTAGTGTGGAGAGCACCGCGGCAATGTCGACGACACTCCCCCAGGGTCCCTCCATTTTGCGACCGAACAAAGAACTCAATCCGGAACGAATCGTCAATGGCAAATTACGTCGATAACTGAAAAATGCGAGCGAAATACCAACCAGTGAATAAGTTGCCCATGTCCCTAGCCCCCAATGCAGAAACGCATAGTGATATGCGCCGCGAACTGCCGATTCCGTTCTAGGAATGGCTAAATCGTCAATCGCAGCAATCGTACCTGCAGCGAGCTGTGTCTGATACTCCGCAAATACGTCAGCACCTTCTGCCAAAACTATATTGCTACTGGCAAAGAGTGCCTCAATTGCGTGCTTGCTCATGATGATTTCGGGGTTGTTTCCCAAATGCCAAATTGGTTCGGCTGTGGCATAACCGAGCATGCCAATGCCGATACCTGCGCCGAACATCATCGAGAACCACGAGAAATCCGAGAATTCCGGTTTCCCGTCCTCCGGTCCCAGCTTGACCCGACCAAACGGGGGATACAGCGCAATAAATACGCAAACGCAGCAATAAAAAGCCACCGCGTAGATGTAGTAGGCGTTGAAATGTTCCAGTGACCAATTTTGGATGTCCCTGAGAACCTGTCCGGCCCGTTCCGGGTCCATTGCCGCCCAAATCACGATCAGTGCGATCAGCACTTTCGCAGGTAAAGCAACAGTCTGATTAAATCCTTCGTAAAAACCGGATTCCTTTTTGTTGATTTTTAACTCTTGGAGTGGTGGGCCTATCGCCATCGTTCATTACCTCGAATCGAATATTATTCCGTTTATGTCACGTTCATGTTCGCGTGATCAAGTCGATTATATGGAATTATTCTGAGTTTTTTCTTGTACTCTATTTAATAAATTATTAATATTACATAATTAAACACTGTTTTACTGTCGATTCCGGCGAGGCATTTTCGTCAAGTGATATTTCGATTCGCGATATCGCAACCTTTTTCTCCAATTCAGTCAATTGTCAGAATTGCGTTCAATTTCTTTGGTGATTAGGGTACATCCAGCACCGCCAGACTGAATCGTTGCAATTCGCATTGACGCGGGTTTTTCTCCCGGAATCAGTCATAATTCAGCATTGGCGCCATTAACCAGCCTCTTGTACCTTGCACGTTTGACGATTGATGCGATGCGATGGCATGGAGATCTGCTATTGGCGTTAATCGCTTTAATCG
>JAJDZL010000079.1 GCA_022824665.1 Gammaproteobacteria bacterium
CAGGCTGCGATAGCGCCCGCCATCCGAAAAAGAGTCTGGGGTTATGTTCAAAATTCCCATCCAAAGCGGAATATGAAATTCGATCTGAGCGGTCGAGCTAAGCTCCAATGCGCTTAACTCAGCACTTTCTGATACCGGCCAGTCAGGTGCTGCATGAAGCAGTGGTGAGAGAACATAGGGCCGGGTAAATATCTCTGGAACGCGCGCACTGAGTGCCTCGGGCCGCGCGGAGTGCTTAGTCCAGGTAACGATATCGATATCGAGCTCCCGCGGACTCCATTTACTGTCGCCCGATTTGCCGATTGCTGTCTGAACCGCCTTGGTCTCGCCAAGAAAGGTCTTGAAATCTCTGCTGGTTGTTCCGATCGCGATGAGGTTTAGAAATGGACGGTTCCACTCGGCAGGCGAATTTGGCGGCAACTGTGCAGGCGATTCAACAACAGGAGAAATCGTGTGAATGTTATGGCCAAGCTTGCGCAGCTGCTCGAGCCCGGCATGCAGATTAGCCCGTCGGTCGCCGAAATTAGACCCCAGGCTGAGTACAACGTCTGTACTGTGCTGCATTGATTGGCGCACTCAACGCAACGTGAACTGTGCTAGGAGTCGTAACGAATATAGCGAAACCGTTGATCGGTCGGAGTACCTTCAAGTGCACCGTCTTCCAGGCCCGGTTGCCAGTGTACGACTTCCTCTATCTTTTTCGCCAACTCGAAATCCTTTTCAGTAACGCCCTTGGCGGCGTGATTCATTAATTTCACGATCACAAACGCATAGGATGCGGAAATGTCTGGATGATGCCACGCGGCTTCGGCCAGATGGCCAACGGCGTTGATCACCATCAGCGTGCCTTTCCACCCCATGGTGCGATACTTGCGACGAATCCAGCCGTTTTCATAGTACCAGTGCGGCAACTCGGCAGCCAGTCTTTGTTCAATTGTCTGCTGGTCAAATGTCTCATCCTGCCTTCGATCGTTATTCTCTTCAGTCATTAGATTTTCTCCACTGCGTCTGATGGGCACCAATAAACGCCCCATCCAATCATATCAAAAACACAATACCAAACGAACCTGCCGCCGGTACATCGAACTCCATAAACCTCGACAAATAACAAAGCGTGCCGCTGGACCGGGCATCGGCATTTTTGTATCCGGTGCCGGGCAAAGATGACCCGGCACCATGGATCGAACTTGTTTAGTCGTGGGCTGCGAACGGATGCGAGGCGCCTTTTTGCGCGATCACTTCCTGTGCATTGGGACTGCCGGTTACCGCTCTTCGGATGGCTTCGCGTGTCGCCTCGTAGTTGTAATCCTGAATCTTGGCATCGTCTTCGGCTTCCCAGTGAATGAATACACCGACGCAAATAAACAGATCATCTGCTTCATCCGCCGGTATAGTGCCGTCTTCAACACTGTCGATAACCGCCATGGAAACTGCACGCTGGGCCGGTCCAAACATCTGCACTGCCTGTTTTGCACCTTTCATGGTTACCTTGTTAAACATTACCGTGTTGGGTTTTGCCGGCACGTTCGGTGAGGCAACTGCCAACAGGCTGGTAAAACCGTCTTTGTTGTTGCACAAAGTATTGCAGAACGCTGCTTCCACTGCTGAACCGCGCGGGCCCATAATCAGGTCAATGTGAGCGACCTCATTACCATCACCGACCAGCGATTCGCCAACTCGTACATTGTCAATAGCCATTTTCTTTTCCTCCATTGATTTCTAATTGATTTAATGGTTGGATAACTCAACGACAACCCGAAATGAGTTGCAAAAAGTTATCGTGAACACTCACATTAATTTATCGCATTTTCGATTGAGTGGGCAAAAATCGTCGCCACCGTCAGGTCGGCACTGGTACCGGGATTGATATCCCTTGCTTTCCACTCGGTGTCACACTGCATCAATCGTCCGGTCAGTGTATCGAGCGCCCCTAAAGACAGGAATTCTCGATAAAGCACGCCTGCTACTGCCTTTATTTCTTCAGCCACCGCTTCACCATGCTGCCTGCGGATGTGTGTATCCTGATAATGAGAGAGAAACTTAAGAAACACCCCCGTAATCACTTCATTTTCCTTAAGTCCCCGTGCAACGCCTTCTTTCATCGCGTGACAGCCGTCCTCAAAAATCTCCGCAAAGCCATTTGCATACTGCCGGGCGATCATATCCCGTCCTCGAGCCGCTTTCATGATGGTGAGAATGTCTGCTGAAGCCGGTTCATGAACGTCGTGCACCGGAGAGCTTGCGAGTCCGGAAGGTGCGGCAATGCGAATTGCCTGTAGTATCGATTCAGCATCTCGTACACGCGACCGACTGACTGCGTCCGCGACTGCGCTCTTCAGGGTTGCTGAACACTGACGTTCAGCGACGAGCGCAATCGGCGCACACAGAAGAATTACACCGAGATTGGTATTCATCGAAACGCTCGCCTGCGTCGCTCTGACGGAATCAAGTATCCGTTCGCCAAGGCTAAGTCGCGAATCAGTAATCACCGGAGCCACTGCCAGTGCACTGGCGAGAAAATGTTCCACCTGCATGCCGTGACCTGCGCCAAACATGTGAACATTACCGGGT
>JAJDZL010000241.1 GCA_022824665.1 Gammaproteobacteria bacterium
GGCCGCACGCCGCCTTCACCCTGTACCAACTCCAGCAAGACAGCTGCGGTGCTGTCATCAACCGCTTCTTCAAGCGCTTCAATGCGATTGTAAGGCACGTGCACAAATCCCGGCACCAGCGGATTGAACGGCTCCTGATAACTCTTGTTTGGCGTCGCGCTCAACGCGCCCATCGTACGACCGTGAAATCCCCTAAGCGCACTGACAATCTGATTGCGGCCAGTGGACTGGCGCGCAAACTTGAGCGCGCCTTCTATACTCTCCGCCCCCGAATTGCACAGAAACACCCGGTTAAGACCGGCCGGGGTAATGCTGACCAGCTTTTCCATCGCGTCCGCGCGTACATCGTTGGGGAATATCCCCGCACAGGTGATCAGGCGTTTGGCCTGTGCTGTGATCGCCTTAACCAGCTCAGGATTGCTGTGCCCGATCGTGGCAACACCAATCCCTGCAGTACAGTCAATATACTGATTGTCATGCTCATCCCATACCAGGGCACCTTCGCCTCTCACCATGGACACTGCGCGACTCGTATACACACCCACGCTGAGGGACGTTTCCCGCTGTTCAATACTTGTCATTGCTCCTAAACCTTTATCTATCGAATAATGGTGCCCTGTTGAGCACCGGAAATGGGTGATTCAATTCGCCCATCTGCAATATAAATTTCTGTCTCGCCTTCAGCAAGCAACTGTTTCAAAGCCAGCAGTTTGCGTTTAATACGACCGCTTGCACGCGCTTCCTCAGCTTCAAGCTGACTGGCATCAAGTGATCTGATCACACTGGTCGGGTCGTCCCGGTCAGCCAAAAGGCCCGGTGCTTCGATAAACTGGTAAATTCGCCTGGCCCGCAAATGCCGATGCAGCAAAGTAACAATATTATCGTTATCTGCATTAATTGCCACACCGTCAGTATCGGCAATGGGTATGCTAATCACCGGTGTATAGCCACGACCGAGGAGTGCCCCGAGCAGTTGGTGGTTGACCTGGCTGGGTTTCCCGGAATAATCCCTTTTTATCAGCGTCTTACCTTTCTCTCGTATGCGAATTCCGCGATTTCGCTGGCCGACGATCAAGCGCCCGTCTAGTCCACTCAGCCCGATCGCGTTCACACCAAGCTTCTGGCAGGTTTCAACAAACCGGGTTCTCACGACACCCGCATAGCTCATCATAATCACATCTATGGCATCCTGATCGGAATAAACGCTGTCATATCCGGATACAGAACGGAGTGTCCGGGTCGGTTTCTTGAGTTGCTGAGCGAGCCGGTCGCGATGCTGATTGGCACCGAGTACAACAATAACCGGATCAGTGAGCGACGCGATGTCGCGCACAATTCCCTCAGCGTTGATATCCTGCCCGCCGCCAATCTTGACGATGAGCGGTCGCATTTGAAATTGATCCTGCTCTGCCATCAGCGCGGCTTCGATATCCGGCTAAGCGTGTGGTTCTCGATCGGTACCCAGCCCAGGCTTCGCTCATACGGGGCTGAACTCACGATCAGCGTATTATCGGTTAGCTTTTGGTGCATCTGAAAATAGTCAGGATTTTCGTTGTACTGCGTACTCAGCCAGGCATCCCCGGGGGTTGCAATAATGAAATTCATCGCCCGCGTATAGCGTGTTTTCCGCATCAGGGTCGCGACTCCCAGACGAATCGCCTGTTCCAGATCTGCGTTGTCAAACCGCCGGATGAAATTGAATACCTTTTCTGCACCAATTCGCCCCTGTTCCCGGATTCGAACGCCCTTGAGTTCACCATTGAAGACGAACACCTGATCGCCGTTTGCAAACGGCATATTGTTGCTGACCTCGATTCCCTCATTGCGAAAAGCGCTTCTGGCATGCGCCAGGAAAAACTCCGCCGACCCAAATCGCTCGAAGCTATCTTCCCAGATTGGCGCGATATTGTGATAAAACTGCCAGCTGCCGGACTCCATCCACGCACACCCCCAGCCGTGACTCTGATCCTCGGGGCTGTTCTCAGCCGTCAATGCGAACTGCTCAAGATGGCGCTGCATGCTGACGCGGCCGGCACTCCTCACACAAAGCAGTCTGCACATTCGACTCGTCTCTCAAGCGTCACAGCAGGCCTTCAAACCGGAAAGAGCCCACTGAACTCGAGTCCCGTCTGCTCAGCAATCCCGTGCATGATGTTCAGATTCTGAACTGCCTGACCGGCAGCACCCTTCATCAGATTATCGATGGCGCTGATTGCAACGATGCGATTGCCTTCAGCATCCCGTTCAAAACCCACATCGCAAAAATTGCTGCCCGCCAGATGCTTCGGTTCCGGATATCGATGCACGCCTGATCGATCCTTGACCACCCGGACAAAAGGCTCATCCTGATAAACTGTGCGGTAAGTCTTCCATAAATCCCGCTCATCGGGCAGCCGCTGATCGGAAAACACGTGACAGGTCGCAACAATACCCCTGACCATATCGATGGATGTTGCTGAAAAACTGATCGCATCGAGCTGCAGTGCCTGTTTCATTTCAGCCGCATGCCGGTGCCCGGTCGGCCGATAGGAGCGCACCGCGCCGCTTCTGACAGGATGATGCGAGCCCTCACCGGCCTGGCTGCCCGCCTCACTGGAGCCAACCTTGACTTCGGCAACAACTGCGTTGATTTGCAAACACCGTACGAGCGGCAGCAGCGCAAGAATGACTGCGGTTGCATTGCAGCCGGCGCAGGAAACGTAGTTTGAGTTAGAAATTTCCACACGGTTGAGCTCTGCAATGCCATAGGTAAATTCTGTTAGAAGCTCTGGTCTTGAATGAGGCTGACCGTAGGTCTTTGCATAGACACGCTCCGAACGGAGTCTGAAGTCAGCACTAAGATCAATGATTTTGGGGGCAAGCGCCATATAACGGTCGATAGACTTCATCGCCATACCGTGCGGCAGGCACAAAAACAGCACATCACACGCAGTCAGCTCATCAGGTGCGCAAAATTTCATCTGCAAGGATTTCCTGAGATTTGGATTGACCGAGTGAATGAATTTTCCCGCCCGGCTGCGTGAGGCAACCTGGCCAATTTGGACTTCGGGGTGCCCATGCAACAGGCGAATGAGCTCGCCGCCTGCGTAACCGGTGCCGCCAACAATCGATGCCCGGATCATGTGCCAGCCTTATTTTCCGGATGCAATGACAAAATCAACCATTTTGCCGGGAATATCAACGCCAGTCGGTTTGATGCTGTTGCGAAATTCCATCGTGTAGTTCACCTCATTAACCATCAGGCCGCGGCTGGATTCAAAAAGATCAACTGCCACGACGCCACCGCCAACTGCTTCAGCCGCTGCCAGAGACAGCTCAGCAATTTCGTTGGTTACCGGACAATTGAGCGCCAATGCACCGCGCGCAGTATTGGTAATCCAGTGCGATGATTCCCGGTATATGGCGCAGATACACTCATCGCCTACCACAAACGCGCGAATGTCCCGTCCGTTTTTTTCAACATACTCCTGCACATAGAATATGGAGTGCTGGTAGGAACCCAGCAGCCTTTTGTGCTCGAGTACCGCTTCAGCCGCTTCGCGGTCATTGATTTTGGACAGCAGTCTGCCCCAGGACCCGACAACCGGTTTGAGGATAACCGGGTAGCCCAGCTCCTCAATTGCGGCAAGTGCAGAGTCCTCGGTATATGCCACTTTGAGTGCCGGCTGAGCGACCCCATGTCGGGCAAGTTCAATTGAGGATTCAACTTTGTCACCACAAATCCTGGCCACACTCGCACGGTTGATACAATGCACACCGGCTTGTTCCAGAAACTGCAGACTGTAAAGCGCCCGCGAATGGCTGACACAGCGCTCAAATGCGATATCAATCTGGGGCACCGATTCAAGATCAAAGACAAGCTCGCGGTCGTCTAGCATGACAACTTCGATTCCCCGCCGACTCTGAAATTCCTTAAGCAGGCATTTCTCCTCGAAGCGAATCAGCGAGTGAAGAAATCCGATTTTCACGGCAGTATGGCTCGACGCATTGGCGCTACTGACCCCAATCCTCATCGAGTTCCGGAGCCTCCTCCAGCGAAACCGGGTTGAGATCAACAACCTCGAGTTCGGTACCGCAATCCGGACAACTGATGAGTTCACCAATTATGGTGTCGTCCTCTAATTCGATTTCACATCCACAAACAGGGCACTCGGCCATCGTTGATTCTCCTTGTTGTTGGTACTGAAAAAAGCAGCTTTGGAATCTAGCTTTTCGGTGTGAGTGTCGGGTACATCAGCAACTCGTGCAAATCGACCCTGGGATGCTGCTGAACTGCAAACAATATTGCATCAGCAATATCTTCGACTTCCATTGCATTTTCTCGGGGTGGACCGTCGAAGATTTCCGTATTGGTTACGCCAGGCTCGACGATGGTCACACGCACGCCGCTATCACGCAGCTCCTCGCGCAAATTGCGTCCCATACCTGTCACCGCCCACTTGGTTACCCCGTACATTGAGCCGGGCAGCGGTCTTCGACCCGCAGCGGAGCTCAGCAACATGATGTGTCCCTGAGTCTTTTTCAATGCAGCCAGACTTGCTCGGACTGTGAGCCCTGCACCATAAACGTTGGTCAGGATCATTTCCTTCCAGCGCTCAGGGTTACCTTCTGTAAAACCGCCCTGGGAATAGTAGATACCGGCGTTAGCCAATACGACGTCAATTCGGCCGAATCGATCAATGGTTTGACCGATCATTTCCTGCTGATCATCCCAGCTGGTTACGTCACACTGAACAGCCAGTGCGCGCTCCGAGCCGCCTAGCTCTTCGCACAGCTGATCCAGCCGGTTTTTTCTCCTGGCTGCCAAGACCACGCGAAAACCGCGCTCAGCCGCCGCTCGCGCGGTTGCTTCACCGATACCGCTCGACGCCCCGGTAATCAAAAATACCCTGTCATCCATCAAGTGCTCCAAGTGGTTGGGAAGTATGTATTATAAATTCGCGAATATTCACCTTGTTTGCCCAATCAATGCCAACCAACGTAACAGCAGAATACAAAAAAGCCGAGCAGGCGTTTCGTGATGCCAGGGAGCCACTCGAGCGCCTTCGGTGCCTTAAGGAGATGCTGCGGACCATTCCGAAGCACAAGGGCACCGAGCATCTGCAACGAGACATCAAGACCCGGATCAAGATGCTCACGGATGAACTGGCGGGGCCGCGCAAGGGCGGGGCCCGAACCGGTCCGTCACACTCGGTTCGCCCCGAAGGTGCCGCTCAAATCGCACTCGTCGGTCCGCCAAACTCGGGCAAGTCGCAGCTGCATCACACGCTAACCGGTGCACGCTCTGAAATTGGCCCCTACCCCTTTACTACTCAGGTACTGCTGCCGGGAATGATGCCATTCGAAGACATTCATTTCCAACTGGTCGATCTGCCACCGATCTCGAACGATTACTTTGAGCCCTGGTTAGTCAACTCACTGCAAACCGCCGATGCCGCGATGCTGGTCATTGACATCACCAATCCGGAGTGTATTGATCATATTGAACAGGTCATTTCGCAGCTAGATCAACGAAAAATTAGCCTGACCGATCAATTTAACCACGGATCGGAGCAAAATGAAGCAACACAAGAGTTGGAATTTGACCCATTTCGCGTAACTTTGCCAACTTTCCTGGTTGCCAACAAGATTGACCTGGCAGCCGGTGCCGGTGAACTCGACGCACTGAACGAACTGGTGAATTACAACTTTCCTTCCTACGCAGTATCCGCACTGACGGGGACCAATCTGGAAAGTTTTCCAAAGATGATTTTCGAGTTAATGAAAGTCGTTCGGGTTTACACCAAAATTCCTGGTAAACCGGCAGACACAGACAAGCCTTTCACCCTCAAGTCAGGCGGTAAGGTATCCGATGTCGCCCGGCAGATTCACAAGGATTTCGAGAGTACTTTCAAATTCGCCAGAATTTGGGGAAACAATGTGTTTGCCGGTCAGCAGGTTGGCCCCGATCATGTGCTCGACGATTTGGATATATTGGAAATTCATGTGAGATAAAGAGATAAATTCGAGGCTCCAGATATGGTCATTACTTCGAATTTAACGATCCATAGATAATTTGAAAAGCGGACGCAGACCGTTTGATCCAATGTCGCAGTACAAACTGCAATTCAAAGTGCTTGCGGCGGCTCCACCGGCAGTGAACGCAGGTAGTCTCCAAGAGAAGGAATCGGAATCCGGTACTGATCCAGCATGCCCCGAA
>JAJDZL010000225.1 GCA_022824665.1 Gammaproteobacteria bacterium
ATCAATCGCGCACCGCCTTGCTGTCTGCCGGTTCGAAACCACCGACTGTATACCTTCCAGAAACGCTTGCACGTTCCCCACAATCTTCAGTTCTTCGAGTTTCATCAATCGTTTTCATCCTCCTATGATGAACCCGACCCCATCGGTTTTTGCGACTCACTTCCGTTGAAAACCTTGCCCCCTTTTCAGGCTCATTTCCCATTGGAAAACGCTTTCAGTTTTTTGAAACCTCATATGGTGTACAATTAATTCCTATAAACGAATAATTTTATTGCTAATTCGCGAAGAGATTATTTTTATCAGAGCAATATTTATTTGAGGATAATGTCATGAAAACTGCTGCAGAACTTGAAGCCCATTTGCTGGAAAAGGCAGGTGAAGACGAAATATTTAGAGCTAAATTACTGAGCGACCCTCCAGGTGCAATCAAAGACGCGACCGGGTTAACGGTACCAGAGGGAATCAATGTGAATGTCCACGAATCCACTTCGACGGAAATGCATTTGGTCTTGCCTCCTACCAGCGGTGAGATCTCAGATGCTGAACTGCGTGATGTATCAGGCAGTGGTAGTGACATGGGTGGTTGGTAGCGCAAAATAGCCGTTAAGTCGGTACCATAGTGACAAAGAAATACCTGATTCAATCACGACGCGATTGAAACAGGTATTTTTTTATCAATTCTCAGCTGTGATCGAGACAGGCAGCAAAAGATTTCTTGACTGTCGTTCATGATTTTCGGTGTCTTCACTGAGGTGTCGGTTGTTCAGTTTTGGTCCAAATAATGATTTCGTTTGTCGCTCGAAACGACAATAGAATGTGAATAATCTTCGCGACGTATTAACTGCGCTCGCGCCCCAAATCCCCAAATCACTGCTTTCTGGCAATGGCATGACGCGCCTCGTCAAGCGTGTCGGAGATTTGCCTGGTGCTGTAGCCACTACATGTGGGTTTGAACTGCGACTCGGCGACATTGATCCCGCCGCAGATTTCGCATTATCCGTTTTACCTGGAGCGATATCGCAATACTACATCGAAGCTGCGACTTCAGGGAATAATCCACAAGCTTGCGATGTTTGGCTTAGCCGCTTTTTGACCGGTCAGACTCGCGACCGGTGGGTAAATTCAGTAGTGCTTGCCTACGACATCATCGCCTGTACTGAAACCTGCCCAAGAGACCCGATTGTTTATTTGAAAGCACACCCCGATCCCGTATCTTTGGGTTTCGCGGCGAATGATGTTGAGCAAATTGCGGATACGCTTGACAGCATCGCCCAATGGGAACGAAGCGAGCCACTGAGGCTTGTCCTGAATCGGGTGGCGCACAAATTGCCAGCAGGCGCTCGCATCGTAATCACAGCCGCGATAACCCCTGCCCGACAACTGAAGCACAAAGTAGCCAGACTGGCAATTTGGGGTATCTCCTTGACTCAACTTGAGTCATTTCTTTCGGAAATTCACTGGTGTGGAGACATTCGCAATGTCGTGCAAAATATCACTGAACTGAACGATGTCGCAAATAAATTTCTCCTGGTTCTTGATGTCACTCCGAACGGCGTAGCACCGCAGCTAGGCTTTGAAATGTTTTCCAGCACTTATACAGGTAGCAGTGCTGTCGATCTTCTTCTGTCTTGGGAAGCAACCACAAGTGCCGATTGGCGTGCGTTTATCAGACGTTTGGTTGATATCAACCTGTGTCGGTTGGAAAAAGCCGAAGGGTTGCTAACCTGGCCAGGGTGTCAGGTGTTATTTGGCGAAAAAGATGTATTGCGATTGTACGTTGGCATCAATCATGTAAAGATTAGTTTCGGCAAGGGAAACACACCGGAAGCTAAAGCTTACGTTGGAATCAAGTTGATACCCTTCAATTCGCGTTCGTTATAGTCAATTGGAATTGCAGCACGAATATATTCAGTCTCTTGGACTTGTCCGAATAACGCTCAATAACTTCAATACGGCGCCTGTTGATTACCAATCCCGATAATCCCAATCCACCATTTTTTCGTGCCGCCAGTCTGATATTGAACCGTCCGGACGTTGCTGCGGAATGTTGGCTTCAAAGCGCTTTTTTCTGCGTGCCCGATCGGAGTCGTGTTCGGCAAAAGTCGCAACGACGCGTACCTCTATTGATTGTCGTAGCGGTGCGTTTTCAGGACTGGTCGGATCCTTGATAGCGCAGTGGAAAATCGCTCGTTCATTTGCATTTTCTTCTCGCGTGTCGTATTGTCGAAAGATAATTGCTTCATCAGCGGTGAGCTGAGGATAATAGTAAAACAGTTGGCCACAATTATGAACCAGACGGGTATCAATCAAGCGGGTTCGAGGATCAGTCCGTCGCAACGCTTCTGAGTATACGATGTCATTTTCGTCGACTGTTGGAGCGACACAGAGAATCAGTGGCCACGAGCTAACCGGCTGTTTGCGATCAATGTTCCACCAAAGGTTGTAGATTGCAAAATGCTTTGCGTTCGGTTCACTCAAGGTATCTTCAATGTAGGGGCAGACATCGGTGTGTAATCCGCGCGCGTATTTGCGCAGGCCTCCTCGGGCACCTGCAACCCGATCTCGAAATTCATGCTGGGCAGCCCAGGCAGTTTCACATCCGGTGACTGCTCTAACGAGGTCTGAACAATGTTTATAAAATCGAGTTTTGACCTGTTCCTCATCGCCGAAATCAACACGAATGGGTGAATGCGCTAGTTCAAAACCTTCATACGTCAAGCTTGGAAAGCGGGTGGCCAGGCGGGCATTATGCACTCTGATTTCCATCTTTTGGTAAACTTGCCACTCGTCTGGTGGCAACCGTTTGTTTCTGAACTTCGGATTGATAAAGTAGCCACCCGTCACAATGAAGGGTGCATCGCTCAAACTTGAAAGTAGATTAGCCATCACAAAAGCAACAAACCGAATGATTGGAGCGCACACATTACGGTAGAAACCTCTACACAGCTAATTCCTGCAAATACAAATCCGTGGTTACGGTTCGATTGCGACTGGTTTGAAATTGGGTCTGCTGCACAATAGGATTGTAACTCAACCGTGGCTTGCCTTTGCGGTGAAACTGCTGGCCTTGGCCCCCGCAGCCCGCGCAGAGCAGCGGTTAAATAAAGTTGCGTGTTTACGTTGCGGCAACGAGTTAAATCGAACTTTGTCTATGCTGCGCCGGTACCGAATAACTGCTTAAGGATGCAACACTACGCCCAGATGCACAATTGTGACATGGCTTATGGATGCCGACTGATTGAAAATTGGAATGTTCGCAGCTTTTTGAACGAACATTTGAGCCATTTCTCAGGCCATCTGGCGTAGCGCCATATCGCGGAAGAAGCCATCGGTTTCAAACAGTTCATCAAATCCGCCGACTTGAGCAACTCGACCCGCCTGCAGCACATAAATTCGTGTCGCCGTTCGAATCGTGGAAAGTCTGTGGGCAATCACAAAACGGGTTCTACTGGATTCGGAAATGCTCTCCATGGTCAATGCCTGGCTTTTGGTGTCCAGCCAGCTCGTGGCTTCGTCAAGGAAGATGATTTTTGGATTGCGGGCCAAGGCTGCAGCAATTCGAATACGCTGTATTTGACCACCTGAAAAAGTTGCAGAATTTTCCCCAACGGATGTGTGAAGCTGCATCGGCATTGCTCGAATATCCTCATCAACAACTGCCATTCGGGCAGCGCGCCAGGCATCATCGGTAGTTAAGTCAGTTACAACACCATTGATATTGTCCAGAACTGTTCCGCTTTGCAGACCACCCTCCTGTGTTACAACTCCGATTTGTCGACGAATCATCGCCAGGTCAAGATAGCAAAGGTCTCGGTTATCGTAGTAAACCGCTCCGGATGAGGGTACTTCGAGACCCAGAGCAAGTCGCAATATTGTGCTCTTTCCAGACCCTGACTCACCGACAACGGCAATGAATTCTCCAGGTTTTGCATGAATCGAAACATCCTGTAATACGGCCGTCTCTTGACTCGGGTAGGAAAAGCTAACCCGGTCCAAGAGAATCTCCCCATTTAGGTTCAACTGTGCATTGCCATGGGAACCCATACTCGGCGAACTGGATAGAATCGATTCAACTTGTTCACAGGCAGGTTTAATCGTCGCAATCATCCTGGCCGATTGTGCTAAAAGGAAAATCGACATATAGAAAATCATAGCTGCCGTGTAAGCGGCAAGAAAGTCTTCAATAGCAAGTGCGGTTTCGCTGTGAGTCATCACAACCAGAAACAGCACAGCACTGACGAACGCCGGAATTGCTGCGGCAAAAGCTGACAGATGTTCCGTCAATACTGACAGCTGAATTTCAGCCGTCTTAAGTTCGCGGTAGCGACTTGCCCAGTGTGCGAACGCGGAATCCTCCGCACCAGCCAAGCGCACTTTTGTGATGCCGATCAGGAACTGATGAACCTCTCCAGCTATCTCCAGCGTTTTCTCCAGGTATCGTCGTTGTGGCTCAATTTGAAGAATGCAAAACAGGACCACAACGGTTAGCACGAGCATTGCCAGAATAAATGCCGCGATGGCCATCTTGGCATCGTAGAAAAACATCAGCACAAAGGCAGGCAAAAGAAAAAGTGTGGTCAGAACGCCATCTGCCGCGATCCCGCTGATATGATCTCTAATATCCTGAAATATTAACGATTTGACTGCAATTTCACCGGCATTGTAGCGTCGAAAAAAGTCTGGTTTCAAATTCAGCAGGCGATCCATGAGTACCGCTCCAAGTCGCGCTGCTGCCCGACCTTCAAGGCACATCATCGCAGTACCGCGAAGTATATTCAGCAAAGCAGCGACTAGGGCGAAAGCAATCAGGCAGGCTGACAGCTGCAGCAGTGTACCGACATCGCCATGCTGAACTACCCGGCCAACGAGTATATTGGCGACGACGGCCGGTGCTAGCGCCAATAGACCTCCCCCCAACCCGAATATTAATAATCGGGTGACATCGCCTGCGATGCGCACCTTGGCAACAGGAGCCAGCTGCGCGAGTTCGACAGGGTCTGATTTTTGCAGTCCGGGATATAACATATACACGTGATGGAGCTCAGCTGCAGTATTTTGATTGGCCGGTGCAGATTCCCCAGAGACGGGATCAACAACACGGTAGCTTCCGATTGTTCGCGGCAACAGCACCACTGGTTGATCGTTATCACGCCGAAAACCGATCAACGCGCCCGAGTCGCCCAACCACCAGCGTGACTCAGATGACAAATTAATTTCACGCGCGCGAAGTGCCGATGCTTTAAGGTAGTCACTGAGAGAAAAGTCCGACCGTGAGGAACTCAAAGGTGTGTGGATTACGATGCCCTCATGCTCTCCTACCATTCGAAGAGCAGCCTCAAGCGGCGCTTCATGGGCCTCAATGCGATTCGCACTCGAGGTGAGACTTGCTAGCTTTGATCTCGCAATTAATTTGTGCTGATGCCTCAATTTTGTCTGTGCCTTTTGCAGATTAGCTTCATCGACGATAAGCAGCTGCTGATGCAGAGCCAACGCGCCAAGAGACACTCTTTGAAATTTAGGCAGTATGCTAGAGATGAGTTCAATCAGATTTAAATCTGCGCTCGACTTGCATGGTCCGGCCTCTGAGTTATAGAGCTGAACCCAGCTGTCTTGAGTAAGCGGCACTAACTTAGTTTGATCGGTCTCAATCAGGTCGTCAATCAATCCCAAGTAGGAAGCATCAAGATCATCGCTGATTAACCACACAACTCCCTGCTGAGCTGAAACAACGCCGCTTGCGACCGTATTGCCGGGTTTAGCCATATGATCCGCAGAAGGGCGGACCTCCATGTCGTTGGCCACCGCTGCGGAATAATTTTCAATCCACGCATTGAGCTGGTTGAGCAATTCCGAGGTCAACCCTTCTGAAAGTTGATTCTGTGACAGCAATTCAATGAGTTGCTCGCGCCGCAAACGCTGCACAACCGTACCGTGTATGCCTTTCGCCACGAGTTTGATGGGATTGTCTGTATGTTCTGCGCCGAAAATCAGGCGATCAGAACCCATGCGCACGAATCGATTCAACGACGACTGCATTTCGTCTCCATCGTACTTCGCACTGAATATATCAACTGCGCCACGCTCAACAAACCACAGATCCGCAGAGTCGTTGATTTGGATAGGTACGTTCGCCGCTAATGACAGAGTTTCGCCATACTTTTCAGCGTATTGCCTGAGCGTATTGCCTGATTGCACTTTATTCTCCATCCAACAGTCCTCGATACATGCTTCCATCTTTGTAGAGACTTTCATGCGTTCCTTGCTCTACAATTCGTCCCCCGTCGATTACAAGAATGAGGTCAGAATCACGAATGGTGCTGAGCCGATGAGCAACAATCAGGCAGGAACAGCCGCGCTGACGTATTCGATCGTCAATTTCAAATTCAGTGACGGCATCAAGGCTGCTGGTTGCCTCATCCAGGATTACGAACGAGGGATTGTTGACCAGCGCTCGGGCGATTTCCAGGCGCAGGCGCTGTCCGCCGCTAAAATTGCGCCCGCCTTCTTCGACTTTCGATTCGTAAGTGCCGAGCCTGGAAATGATGTCTCGATGAATCATCGCGTCTTGCGCCGCTGCAACCACCAGATTATCTGGCACGGTTGTGTCCCACATCGTCAGATTGTTGCGCACACTCGTAGCAAACAGCACCGGATGCTGGTCGACAATGGCAACTGAACGGTGGAACACTTCCTGTGGAATACTGTCGATCGAATAGCCGTCATAGAGTATCTGTCCGGCAAGCGGACGATATAGGCCGGCCGCTAACAGCGAGATTGTAGACTTGCCGGAGCCGCTACGTCCGACTATCGCAACTCTCTGGCCAGGCTCAACCACGAAATTGATATTCTCAATCAGGCGCGGTCGATTACGCTGAAATCCGAATGCAACGTCGCGAAATTCCAACCGGCCAATCAATCGCAGGCGACCGTCAAGAGACATGATCTTCTGATCTGGGTTCGATTCACTGGTCGGTGAAATCGCTTCCTGTGGTGCATTCAGTACATCATCCATCCTGGACAAATCAGCACCCATTGTCGAAAGAAGGTCGGAGTACTGCGCAATCCGCATTAACGGATGCAAAAAGTTACTGGCGAGAATATAAATGCCAATCAATTCACCAATCGTCAGGCCGGCCGTCATAATTCGCCAGCCGCCCAATCCAAATACGACGGCGGCTGCAATTAGCTGCACCAATTCAGGAAGCGCAGATGAGACATGTCCAAGTTCTGTGAAACTTTGCCGCGCACGCAGTTCACGGGCCTGTCGACCGCTCCACTTCGAAAAAAAGTCATTTTCGCGAGACATCGCCTGAAGATTGTCCACCGCTTTCAGGCCGGCCGCACACATACCGAGGAACACCCCCTGTTCGCGGCGCAAGCGATGATTCTCGTCACGGCGCAGCTGGATCAGTATGCGTATCAGCAACATACAGGTGATTCCCAGCCCTGCAATGACAGCAGACAGAAGCAGGTCGAATGCAATCATCACGATGAGAAAAGCCAGACTCATTAAGATGTCAACGGCCATACGTACCAGTTGTCCAGCACCGATGTCTGCCAATAGATTAATCGATCGCAAACGCATGACGAGATCACCGGCGAACCGATGGGCAAAAAACCGGACAGGAAGGCGCAACAGACAGTCAAGAAAACGGTCTGACTGACTGATTGAAAGCCGAATGATGATTTCTCTAAGTGATCTTAACTGCAGCCACGTTAACAAATAGGTGAGCAGTCCAGAGGCGAAGACCGCGGCGACTAATATCGCACCCTGTGTCAATTCACCACCGATGAGAACTCGATCAATAAAAATGGTCAGCAGTATGGGCAACATCAGTGAACTGATCGCGAGAAACAGTCCGAATAAAACGGTGCGGATTAATTGTGGACGATACTCTCGCAACCAGTACCAAAGCCATTTGAGGATGCTAGGCCGGGCGCCGGAAGTTTGAAAATCAGGCCCAGGTTCCAGCACAAGCGCGATGCCTGTGTAATCGCGGTTAAATACATCGGCTTCGACGACCCGATATCCGTGCGCGGGATCGTTTAGATAATAGCGTCCATTAACAATTTTTTCCAAAACCAGAAAGTGATTGAACCCCCAGTGCAGAATCATTGGTTTTGGCAAATCTTTTAATTTGCTAATCTCGGCTTTCCAGCCAGTGACTTTTAAGCCGTAGGATCTGGCAGCAATTGCGATATCTTCCAAGTTTGATCCATCGCGGCTGACATCAACAGCTTCGCGCAGCTGTTCTAAAGATTTCCAGCAATCGTAAAACGCCAATATGGCGCCTAAACAGGCTGCTCCGCACTCGGTGTCTTCCAACTGCATGTATAGAGGAGTTCGACGCTTATGCATCAGCATTTTGACATTGACCGGACTGTTCAGACAGCTGGCGCCATCGAATTGGTTATAGAATCAATAATGTTGCGACGACACCCAGAATCAAAAGGATTAACGTGATTCGGAGTGCTCCAGCAAACAATCGCTCATTTGGAGCGGTCACTCGCAACGGCTCGTCCAGATTCTCTGGCTGTGCGTTGCGGATTAGCGCTTCTTTACGGTATAAGGATTGCTTTGGCATGCTAAATTAGGCAGTAAAGTCCAATCAAATAAGTCATCGCGACGCGATGGGTGAACAAACGGTTTCGTATCGACACATTTGTTTCAAGTGTCCGAATGATGATCGGGCAATTGACTCACTGATTGTTTGCACTTGTCTCCTATGATTACAGACAATTGCTGGAGCAGGTATTTGATATTGGCCGCTGGCTTTTTCTGCATCTATTTTGGTCAGAAACAAACCGCTGCTAACTCACGGTAATCTGCGTGTTTGGTTCGCATAAGTGAACTGCAAGCAAAATCAGCGCGGTTTAATCCGAGTCACAACTGTCATTAAAAGAACCTCTAACTCTCAGATTGTACTCGAATTAAGGTTGCCTTTATGAGCATATCGGAAGCGAGGAAGCGGGTCTTTGCTTTCAGTGCCTTTGGAACATGACGAGGAGATTGGGTTGAAACATGAGGTTTGTTGAGACCTGCATATCCATTGCCGGCACTGACCTTTGTGTTTGACGCTGCCTTCGCATTTGCAAGTGTGAAATGAACGCAGCTGCCATTGAAAGATTGTCAACATTGCAGCACAGGCTAAAGGGGCAGTATCAATTTGCCTACGATACGTTGCAAGTCAATGA
>JAJDZL010000078.1 GCA_022824665.1 Gammaproteobacteria bacterium
GTCGGCTGGTTAGCTCAAATACCTGCATAAGGTAACCAATGTCTTTAGCGACTATGCAATTTATTTTTGCCTCTGTCCGACATCTACTGAGTTGCCAACTCTCGCATCAATTCTGTTAAGTTCAGATTCCATAATCACTACTTCAGTGTATCGAAGTTGATTCATAACCCAGCCGAAATCTGGACGCTTACCGAGATTCATGTCCTGCATGGCGTGATAATCCTTTTCCACATTGCTTGGCGGTGTATTCAGACGCACTGTCGTTGATTCAAAGACATCCCTCCTATCCTGCGCGGGAAGTTCCAGAAAAGACTTTGTATCGTCAGTCATGCGGCAAAATCTTGATCATGATTGATTTCGCTCACCAGTGATACAGCCCATCCAGGTAAATCGTGGATGTTGTCCAACAAATCACGCTTCACCTCCTCGGGAAGAATTCGGTTCAGAGTTGAGGTTACTCCGCTCTGAACGACGTTGCGAGGCCCTAGCCACCGCAATGCCTGAACCACATGAGCAGCAGGTTTGCCCGCCCACTTCATGGTGTTCGGGCCGGCATGTCGGAAGCGAATGATTCTCCCGTCGATCTCAAGCGTTCTCGAATGGCCATCTGTCACGTAAATCAATTTTGCAGGCACGGCGTTAGTGAGGCCCAGGAGATTTGCCGCAACGATTCCGTCTGCCATAATCCGCGTCCCGTCCCTTCGTGCCAGTGCTGCAATGATGGAATCCAGACTGGCAGGTGCCGGTCCGTCCAGCACATCGCTGAACCTGATCGCGGCATACAGGCCGTGCCCTAATCGGCGTAGGTGTCCTGACTTGACAAGTCGTGAGAGAGATTGATCAACAGCACCGCGACTGCCCAGATCCAAAAAATCCTTGGGTGTACATACCCAGTTTCCGTTTTCTCTTTCTGACACTCTTCGAATTATTTTTTTAGCGACTCCAGTCATGGTACTGCATCCATTGTGATGGGTCTCCAAATATGTTAGATATCTATACTATTATTTCTTACACTTTTTGGAGGAATTAATTCCCGATCGGCAAATTGAAACAGTAAGCAATTTCTGAGCCCAGCTTGTTGCTTTCGCGCGGGCTCGCTGCGCCGCAATAACCTGAGACATGAGCGTTGTGTGCGACATCCGTTGCCGATGGCGCCCTTGCAGACGAACTGATAAACGAATCTGTCCAATTGACAGAGACTGATAGCGAGCCGATCCCTGACAGTGGATTCACTCAGCCACCGTTAGTGGTGCCAACTACGGGAAAGTCAACACAGGCTGCTGTTGCCAGTGTGCAAGCACAACTGGGCACTCAGGCATCCGTGGTGATGCAGGCAATCGACCAGAAAATGGAACAATTCCTGGTGCAAATACTGCATTGCCTCACGGACAATCGGTCAGGAACACGAGCCTATGGGATTTGGGGGTGTCTCGGGTCAATCACAGATCGAAGGTTCCGTACAGATCTGGACTAGGGAGCAATGATAATTGACTCCTTATCGCCCAGAGAATCAGACAGCAGCGCATTGATTCGCTTGACATAGTCAGCCGGGTCTTCAAGCGCCGCGCCCTCACTCAGGGCCGCCTGGTCAAACAGAACATGGGCCCAGTCATCGAAATTGTCATCCGAGTCAACCAGATTCTGAATGATTCGGTGATCGGGGTTGATTTCCATGATGGGTGGAATATCAGGAGCACCCTGCCCGGTTGCCTTTAGTATTCGAGCCATGTTACGGCTCAGTCCATAGTCGCTTGCGACCAGACATGCGGGTGAATCGGTTAGCCGGGAGGTGACTCGCACATCAGTTATGCGGCCGCCCAGCACGTCCTTTAATTTACCAACCAGAGATTCAACTTTTTCGTCAGGTTTGTCTTCGGAGGATTCCTCACCTTCGAGCCAGTCAAGCGACAGGTCACCCTTGGCGATTGACTTCAGTGGTTTTTCATCAAAGTCACTGAGGTGCATCACCACCCATTCGTCGATCGGGTCGCTCAGGAGCAGCACTTCAATGCCGTGCTTGCGGAACACCTCCAGATGTGGCGATCCCTGAGCAGAGGCGTGACTGTCAGCAGTAATGTAGTAGATTGCATCCTGCTTTTCGTGCATACGGTCAACGTACTGCTGTAGCGATTCAGTTTGTTCTTCTCCTTCGCTTTTGGTCGTAGCAAATCTCAGCAGTGCACCAATCGCAGTGCGATTGTCGGTGTCTTCGGTAATGCCTTCCTTGAACACTTTGCCAAACTCTTTCCAGAAAGTCTGGTACTTTTCATTGTCCTTGCCGGCAATGCGTTTGAGTTCACCAAGGATTCGCTTGACAACTCCGGCACGAATTCTGTCAACCTGCTTGTTTTTCTGAAGAAATTCACGCGACACATTTAGCGGCAAGTCGTCAGAGTCGATGACGCCCTTGACAAATCTGAGGTAAGCCGGCATCAGGTTTTCCGTATCATCGGCAATAAATACGCGCCGCACGTACAATTTGATGCCACGGCGACGTTCAACATCAAACATGTCAAACGGTGCATGTGCCGGGATGAACAGCAGGGCAGAGTACTCCAGACGGCCTTCTACCCGATTGTGCAGCCTGGTCAGTGGCTTTTCAAAATCATAGGTAAGCGACTGATAGAAATTATCGTATTCTTCTTCAGAGATATCCTTGCGCGGCCGTGTCCAAAGCGCCGAGCCGTCATTGACGAGCTCCCACTCCTCTTCTTGCTTGGCGGTTGGTGCTGCACGCAGACGAATGGGTACCGAGATGTGATCAGCGTATTTCTTGATCGTGCTCGAGACTCTCTGGGTTTCGATAAACTCCTTGGCATCCTTTCTTAAGGTGACGACAATTTCCGTTCCGTGGGTGTCCATGGTCTGATCATCAATCGTGTACCCGCTAACGCCGTCGGATTCCCAAATCACGCCCTGGTCTTTTGGAGTTCCAGCCTTGCGGGTTTTCAGGACAACGTTCTCAGCAACCATGAATACCGAGTAAAACCCGACCCCAAACTGGCCAATGAGGTTTGTGTCTTCTGACTGCTCCCCTGTCAGTGCTTCGACAAAGCGCTTGGTTCCCGAGCGAGCGATGGTGCCGATGTTTTCGGTAACTTCTTCACGCGTCATACCAATGCCATTGTCGCGAATGGTAACTCTTCTGCCCCGCTTGGCGACTTCCAGTTCGATTGCCGGGGTGTGTTCCGATTCCAGCATGTCGGGATTGGTTAGTGATTCAAATCGAAGCCGGCCGCAGGCATCGGAGGCGTTCGATATCAGTTCGCGTAAAAACACTTCCCGTTCCGAATAAAGGGAGTGAACGACGAGATTCAACAGCTGTTGTACTTCCGCTTGAAAATCAATTTTTTCGATATTCTTGTCTTCAGACATCAAGATGCTCCATATCAACAAATTGTGGATTTTCCATACTTGGCTCATATAGTTGGTGTGTAATTAAAAAAAATCAAGACGCTCGCGTGGTAATTTTGGTCTTCGAGATGACGAAGTGGAAGCAATTGGTCATGCGAGTGAGGGTGGGTATCGCCCGCAGGAATATTTGTTTGTTTCTCGAACAACATTGAGTGACTACGATGGAAGAGCTGATTGGTAAACCGGTCGTACGAGTTGAAGACAAAAGTCTATTGACTGGTCAAGGAAGGTTTACCGATGATTTGCATTTTGACGGTGAACTGCACGCCTTTTTTGTTCGCAGTCCCCATGCGCATGCGCTGATTCGTTCGATCGACGCGTCGAACGCGGTGCAAATGCCTGGGGTGGTGGCTTTCGCGTGTGGTGAGACATTGGCCAATGCAGGTTTGCAGCCGATCAATCCCTTGACCCGCAGTGCAGACTATCCGATTTGCAACAAGGATGGCAGCCCCTTACCGGATGTGCGACGGTGGCCGCTTGCCCGGGGCAAGGTCCGGTTAGTTGGTGAACCGGTTGCTGTGGTTGTTGCCACGAGCGCTCAGTTGGCTCGTGATGCTGCCGAAGCAGTGGATGTCGACTACGAGCCAATCGATGCGGTGATTAATGTCGATCAGGCTATGGCGGCAGATGCAGTGCTGCTCTGGGATGATCTTGAGAGCAACATCTGTGTGGATACCGAAAGCGGTGACCGCACATCTGTAGATACAGCATTTGCTGCTGCTTACCGGGTGATATCGACAACTGTTGATTATCCCCGCCATGTGGTGGCATTTATGGAGCCCCGTGCTGTAATCGCACACTTTGACAAGGACACCCAACGCTACGAGGTGACCTGTGGCAGCCAATCAATTCACTGGCACCAGGCAGGTATCGCGGAAATGCTTAATGTATCGCCGGCCGAAGTAAGGGTCATCTCACCCGATACGGGCGGAGGTTTTGGTGCGCGTACATCGCCGTATCCGGAATACGCGGTGGTCGCCTGGCTTGCCAAACACACCGGTGCAGTTGTCAGGTACACGCCGGATCGTTCCGAGAGCTTTCTGTCAGATTCACAGTCGCGTGATCACCGGTTGACTGTTCAGTTGTCGGTTGATGAGAATTTCAAAATGACGGCCCTTCGCCTGTCGAGTGTGTGGCGCTTGGGTGCCTATCTCAATGCACGAAGTATTTGGCTGCATGCATCCTACATGCACCTGGTCAATTGCGGTGTGTACCGAATTCGCGCCAGTCACTTCGAATGCAAAGGTGTGTTTACCAATACCGCGAACATTGGTGCTTTTCGCGGCGTTGCGCGTGCTGAAGCTTGCTATGCACTGGAACGCGTTGTTGATCAGGCAGCCGCAGAGCTTGGCATTGACCGGGTTGAATTGCGCCAGTTAAATATGATTCAGGTTTCTGAGATGCCATGGATCGCACCTAGCGGGGCGCGTTATTCAGCGGGCGATTACCCGACCAATTTCCAGATGCTGCTTGAACGTATTGACTGGAGTGAGTTTGAGTGTCGAAAAAAAGCTGCGCGGCAGAACAATAAATACCGCGGGCTCGGTTTTTCGACTTATCTTGATAGTGTCGGTGGTGCACCGAACGAATACGCCAAGGTCGCTGTGACTGGCGACCTGGTTGAAGCCTGTGTTGGAACCAAGTCAGTTGGTGTGGGGCATCAGACTGTGTTTGCGCAACTTCTGGCCAGCCGTCTGCAGATACCACTTGAACGCGTACGAATTATTGATGGCGATACGGATCGGGTGTCCAGGGGAGTGGGGACGCATGCGTCGCGCTCGCTCAGAATAGGTGGTTCAGCGATCCACGTCGGGGCTGAGAAGGTCCTCAAAAGAGCGCGTGAATTTGCCGCGGATCACCTGGAAGTCGTCGCGCGTGACCTGGAATACAGTGGGGGATCATTTTGTGTTTCTGGTACGGATCGGAGGATCAGTCTTTTTTCGATTGCGGAACTGATGATGCAAGATGATGGTGAATCGTTGGCTGCGGATCACGAATTTGTCACGGCCGGACACATGTATGCCAGTGGCGCCCAGGCCTGTGAAGTCGAGATCGACGTTGATACCGGGCAAGTGCGAGTTTGCAGGTTTGTCACGGTTGCCGATCCGGGTAGAATATTCAACCCCCTGGTCGTTGATGGACAGGTGCACGGTGGGGTAGCGCAGGGGATCGGGCATGCGCTGCTGGAAAGGACTCACTACGATGAGGCGACCGGTCAGCTCATTAGTGGAAGTTTTATGGATTACACTATGCCGCGGGCAGACGATCTGCCGATGCTGGAAAATATCTTCAACCCGGTTGATACAGACGAAAACCCGTTGGGAACGAAAGGTGTCGGAGAGTTGGGTATAACAGGCGCGCCGGCTGCAGTGATGAATGCAATTACTGATGCGCTCAGACCACTCGGAACGTTCGACGTACAGATGCCGGTTACATCAGAACGCTTATGGCGACTGATTCGGGAAACCGGCTAGCGTAATGCTCAAAATACAGTACAGTTTAGTTTTAATCAGATACAAGTCAAGCAGTAACAGGACAAGGAGACACACATGAAACTCGTGCGTTATGGCAATGCCGGGCAGGAAAAACCTGGCATTCTTGATCGCGATGGCAACATACGCGATCTTACCGGTGAAATTGGAGACATAGACGGACAAGCGCTCGCGCCAGACAGTCTGGCAAGGCTGGCTGCACTTGACGTTGAGGGGCTTCGTAAAGTTGATGGTGCGCCGCGCCTTGGTCCGCCAGTCGCGAATATTGGCAAACTGGTATGTATTGGTCTCAATTACCGGTTGCACGCAAAAGAAGCAGGTGCGAAGATTCCGGCAGAGCCGATCATCTTCATGAAGGCTACGACATCGATCGTTGGTCCCAATGATGATGTGATGATTCCAAAAGACAGCATCAAGACCGATTGGGAAGTTGAGCTGACAGTGGCGATTGGTCGGGTAGCCCGTTATGTTGACGAACGCGACGCGCTGGACTATGTTGCCGGCTACCTGGTAGCCAACGATGTTTCAGAGCGCGCATTTCAAATTGAGGGTACCGGGCAGTGGGTGAAAGGCAAGAGCGCGGACACATTCTGCCCGCTTGGCCCATATCTTGTGACGTCAGACGAAATACCGGACCCGCAGGCCTTGCGGCTGTGGCTGGATGTCGATGGCAAACGATACCAGGACGGTTCGACCGATGACATGATTTTTGGCGTGGCACACCTGGTGAGCTATGTCAGCCGGTACATGACGCTGATGCCTGGTGACATGCTACTCACAGGTACTCCGTCAGGAGTCGGATTTGGACTGGATCCACCCGTATTTCTGCGACCCGGCAATCAGGTAAGGCTGGGTGTTGAGGGACTCGGAGAGCAAGTTCAGAATGTTGTTGCTTACCGGAAGTCATGATGCATACACGAGATTGAATAGCGATATTACTGACATTCTTGTGATGGCGATGCCGCACGTTTTTTTGCGGTAATTTGGAATGCGTTTTGCAGTTGATTGAATAGCGCAGGACGAGTTGTCTCAATCTCCAGAACGCATGGGAATTCTCCCGGAAGTGCGGTGATCAGCCAAAAAAATTTACTTGTCTCATTGCATTAACTATCATTACTGAAAATACAAAAAGAAGATGAGCACCGAACTTTCGGAAACATTGGGTGTTGCGCGGTCTTTGCTATCGTTGATTGAATTCACCACAGTGTAAAAGGAGCGACACCCTGATATGCGACACGATGTGTTGCGATATTCGACTGAAGTTTCCAGCTCAGTCACCGAACAGCATGCTGCATTCGATAGATCAACATTAGCAGGCACTGGAGCAAGGTTATGATTCCCTATCACTACATATTAAATTCCTGGTACGTCGCCGGATTTTCTGACGAGTTTGAAGTCAATCAGCTAAAGGGACACAAAATTTGCGACAAGCCAATCGTTACCTGGCGAACGCAGGCAGGTGAGGTTGTTGCGTTCGACAATCGCTGCAGGCACAAACGCATGCCGCTTTCTGAGGGTCGAATTATGCCCGACGGGACACTTGAGTGCGCCTACCACGGTCTGTGTTATGATTCATCCGGTGCCTGTGTTGCGGTGCCCTCTCATCCCGATGGCAATATTCCGACGCAACTTCAGTTAACGTCGTTTCCGATCGTTGAGAAAGATGGTCTCGTGTGGATTTGGCCGGGTGACGCAGCCAACTCCCATGATGTTGAACCGCCTGCGACACCAGAGATTGCCTCCGGCGAGTGGGAGTCCATTCATTCTGATCCGATGCAGGTCAAAGCCAATTACCTGCTATTGATTGAGAACCTGATGGACATCACGCACTTTTACCCGCTGCATGATGGAAATATTGGTGATATTGACAATAGTCGCATTCCAATCAAACTGATTGAGGGCGAAGTCGAAGGCAACAGGTTTGTCAAGACCATTCGCCATGTCGAAGGATACCAGCAGCCTCCGTTTCTGGAAGACTGGTTTGTTTACGATGTTGTTGACCGGGACCATACGCACTGCATGGTGAGCCCCGGTCTGACCCGGGTCGAGATGCGGGTGGCCCCGCCTGGAGAACTTGATCAGTCAGACAAGATACGCGGCTACACGCTGTTTCATACGCATACACCAATCGATGACACCCACCACGTCTGGCGCTGGTGTGTCAATTGCAGAGTCGATCACATGTCAAAAGGCGACCGGACTGTTTCTGCTGCCCAGCGGGTTGCGACAATGTTTCCTGAGGTTGTCGCACAGGACTTGTGGGCGCTTGAAAAACAGCAGGAAATGTTCGAGTATTCAGACGATGGGTATATGGAAGTATTTCTCAAACCTGACAAGGCACTGCGTCGCATCCGCCAACTGTTTTCCAGGGCCCAACAGGCGGAGCAGCTCGCAAAAAAAGATCAAGAATTGGATAAAGTGCCCTTAAAGTCAGTCAGTTAATACAGGCTGTTTGTTCCTGTTCGAACAAACGTCGTTGATCGTCGTTTTGCCTGCCTAGATTCAGTCAGCCATTGCTTATGTCCGCGCTTTCGACATTTCTGACTCGCCTTGCCGATAACATCGATGTCATAAATCGTAAGATCGGTCACGCGATTGCATGGCTGGCACTAACGATGGCGATCATCACATTTACGGTGGCTACGCTTCGTTATGGTTTCAGCGTCGGCTGGGTCTGGCTTCAGGAGACCTACGTTTGGATGCATGGCACCATCATTATGGTGGCAATGGCGTATACACTGTTGGTTGGCGGGCATGTACGGGTTGACATCTTCTATCGCTCCGCGAGTGTTCGTTATCGTGCAGCTGTAGACTTTTTCGGAACGCTGTTCTTTTTGCTGCCATCGCTGTACGTCATCGCAAAATACACCATTCCGTACGTTTTGCTGTCATGGGAGCGTTTCGAAGTTTCCCAGGAAGTTGGCGGATTACCAGGATTGTTCCTATTTAAATCAACCATGATCGCGTTCTTTTCTTTATTGACACTGCAAGCAGTCGCGATTCTGATTCGCAGCGGTCAGGGGTTCTTTACTTTGAATTATGCGCGCGAAGCAGGCGAAACATTCGAAGGAGACGGCGGTGGATAGCGCTCACGTATTAAGCATGGTCATGCTGCTGGCGGTCTGCGGAGCTATGCTGGCCGGGTTTCAGGTCGCGTTCACGCTGGCCGGTGTTGGCGTACTGTTTGCATTAGTTGGACAGTCTATGGGCGTGTTTGACATGCTGTTCTTTAATGCGCTGCCGTCAAGATTTTTCGGCGTTATGACCAATGAACTACTGGTTGCCGTGCCTTTGTTTGTCTTTATGGGGGTGATGCTGGAGAAGTCCAAGATTGCTGAAGAACTTCTGACCACCATGGGCCAGTGCTTCGGTGCGCTACGCGGCGGAATAGGCATCTCTGTTACATTTGTCGGAATGTTGCTGGCGGCAACGACCGGTATTGTCGGGGCAACCGTGGTGACGATGGGGCTGTTGAGTCTGCCGACAATGCTGCGGGCAAAGTATGATCCAAAATTGGCTTGCGGGACGATATGCGCAGCCGGAACCCTCGGCCAGATTATTCCGCCCTCGGTTGTTCTCGTTTTGCTTGGCGACGTACTCGCCGGTATGTACAGCGAAGCTCAGATGTCAATTGGCAATTTCCTGTTTGATCCTTTTTCGGTCATCGACTTATTTGCCGGTGCCATTATTCCGGGGTTGCTTCTGGTCGGGCTTTATCTGATCTGGCAAATTACGGTAGCGGTATTTCGTCCTGCAGCCTCGCCGGCATATTTTGATGTCGATGTGGGACGCAGTCATTTGCTGCAGCAGGTTGTCAAGGTGTTGCTGCCACCGCTCTTTCTAATCATTGCGGTGCTTGGGTCGATTCTTGGCGGTCTGGCAACTCCAACTGAGGCGGCATCTTTCGGTGCAGTCGGTGCGATGTTGCTGGCGGCGTTTCGCAGAACGTTGAATTGGGCGATTCTTGGTGAAGTTGTGCGTTCAACGACGCGCATTTCGTGCATGGTTTTTGGAATTCTGATTGGAGCATCGATCTTTTCCCTGACCTTTCGCGGCCTGGGCGGGGATGAAGTTGTTGAAGGCTTTTTACTGAATTTACCCGGCGGTTCAATCACTGCACTGGTATTCGTAATGATCCTGATTTTCCTTTTGGGATTTATTCTCGAGTTCATCGAAATTGTTTTCATTGTTGTACCCATCATAGCACCAGCACTGCTGAAAACCGATATTGACCCGGTATGGCTTGGTGTGATGATCGGGATAAACCTGCAAACCAGTTTCATGACGCCGCCTTTTGGGTGGTCGTTGTTCTATATTCGAGGTGTTGCACCGGAGGCGATCAAAACCGCTGATATTTATCGCGGTGTCATTCCCTTTGTCATACTGCAGCTCATTGCGCTTTGTATCGTCGCGTACTTCCCGGCACTCGCGACCTGGCTACCCGATTATCTGTTTGGTTAGGTTGATATTTTCGTAGCGGTGCTTTTCGTAGGGTGCTGAACTGAACGATGGTCATGGGGTACGGTGGCCGGAATATTCGGGGCTGATTAAAGCCTGTTCTTCGGAAATTTTGCACAAGTACAAATTGATCGCCGGGGTTCGCTCGCTGTTGATCAATCACACTCAATTTTCGACTGAAAGATTGCTCTATCGGTAATACAACTGATTGAAAATTGGTGGCAACATCGGACAAGGCATACGTCTACTAATGGAATTTCAGTAACAGCACTGCTATACTTGGTTAAACACATGGTGATCAATCACCGTGTAGTGGAGACTAGACGCGACCTGCATTTCGGGTAATGAAAGATGGTTTCGTCATTAAAACAACTAAAAAAAATTAGGAGTAGGTTATGAAACGCAGAGACTTTATCAAGGGGTCGAGTGCGGCAGTTGCCGGTGTTGCTTCTGCAGCCATCGCAGCCCCTGCTATTTCAGAAAATCGCAAGCAATGGCGTCTGATTACGACATGGCCCAAGAATTTACCGGGACTTGGTACTACAGCGCAGTTTTTCGCTGATCAGGTTACGGCTTGTTCGAATGGTAAGCTTGAGGTGAAACTCTATGCTTCCGGGGAAGTGGTTCCAGCTTTCGAGTCAATCGACGCGGTCAGCGCTGGTACGGTCGAGATGGGACACGGTGCGCCTTACTACTGGAAAGGCAAAGCGATTGCTTCACAATTGGTCAGCAACTTTCCGTTTGGTTTAACAGCTCAGGAATACAACGCCTGGTACATGTTTGGTGGTGGTGCTGAGCTGTGTGATGAGTTTTATCAGGACGCACTTGGCTGTCGATTCCTGGCATGCGGAAATACCGGGGTCCAGCATCCCGGTTATAGTCGTAAGGAACTCAATACCATAGAAGACTTTAACGGTCTGAAGATGCGCATGCCGGGCCTTGGCGGCGCAGCCATGTCTGCAATCGGTGCAGTCGTGATCAATTTGCCGGGCAGTGAAGTTGCTCAGGCATTTGCGAGCGGCACAGTCGATTGGGTTGAGTGGAACAGTCCCTACGGTGAGGCGACCATGGGATTTTGGCGTTACGGTAAGTACTACTATACGCCTGGTTTCCATGAAGCAGGCACTTCACTTGATCTTTTTATTAATCCAGCGGCGTGGGATACGCTTGATAGCCAGGAAAAGGCGATTGTAACAAACTGTGCAAACTCAGCGAACATATATGCGCTGTCGGAGCCAGTTGCCTATTCCGGTGCTATTTTGCAGAAACTGGTCGCAGAAGAAGGGGTTATCGTGAAGAAAATCCCTGATGATGCGTTGACGGCAATTGCCACCGCAGTTGGTGAATTGATTGCAGATCAGGTCGCCAATGATCCCTGGAGTGCGAAACTGTTCGCGAGCTTGTCAAAGTTCCGCAGCGAGCAGATTGACTACACCAATACCACGGAAGGCGCATTTATTCAGGCACGGAATTTACCTTACAAATTCCCGTCATAGTCTAATTGCAGACAAACCTCGGCAGGGTTCGAACGTTCCCTGCCGAGGTCTTGTACATTAGGACAGCCGCATCTATGAACTCTGAACGATCAAGCGGACATGGTGAGCGCGCGTACGCTGCCAATGGCGTAGAGCTTGCTCTTTCCGGTATTCGGGTGGTTGAGATCTGCCAGATTGCTGCTGGCCCCTACTGCGCGATGCTGCTTGGCGATCTCGGTGCCGATGTCATCAAGATTGAACCGCCATCCGGTGATGCAATGCGACAATGGCCGCCGATCACTGGTGGATTCAGCGAAAATTTTGCCTCGGTTAATCGCAATAAACGCGCCATTTCACTGGACCTCAAGTCAGCTGAAGGTCTGAAATCAGCGCAGCAGATTATTGACAAGGCAGATGTATTGCTGGAGAACAATCGTCCCGGTGTTATGCGCAGGCTGAAGCTGGATTACGAAACGGTATCAAAAACGAATCCGGCACTGGTTTACTGTTCCATTTCGGCGTTTGGCCAAACCGGCCCCAGGGCTGAGCAGGGTGCGTTTGATGTGACGATGCAGGCGATTTCGGGAATTATGAGCGTTACCGGCGAAAAGGACGCTGCACCGGTCAAATGCGGCGTGCCACTGAGTGATTTTGCAACAGGACTTTACGCTGCCTTTCACATTGCAGCAGCGCTGTATGAGCGAAAAACTACGGGTAGGGGTGTTCATATTGACGCATCGATGTTTGGTTCCAGTCTTGGTATTGCGCCATTGCAGGTCAGTGAGTACTTTGGCACCGGTTTGGATCCTGAGCGACTGGGGTCAAGGCACCCAAGGAATGCACCTTACCAGGCATTTAAGGCTTCTGATGACTACTTTGTACTGGCAGCCGGCAACCAGAGACTGTTTGAGATTGTTTTGAAGACCGTCGATCGAATGGACTTGCTGGAAGATGAACGATTTCTCACGACTGCCGCGCGTGCGCAAAATCAGGACAGTCTGACTGAATTATTGGAACAGGCATTTGCCAGTGATACAGCCGAGCACTGGTACCGGAAGTTTATCGAAGCAGGTGTGCCGACTGCACCAATCAATCGCTACGGCGACGCACTGAGCGATCCGCAGGTAATGGCCCAGGGCTGGGTTCAGAGCCTGGAGCTGCCTGGCGGTGCCACGACCAAAACGTTTGCGCATCCCATTCAAGTATCCGATCGGGACTTGCCAATTCGTTTGCGACCGCCCGCAGTCAATGAACACGAACAGGAAATACTCGAAGAGATTGGAATCCGTACGCCCGAATCAGGTAAGACATGAAAACTCATTGCCGGGTCAGAAAATCGTTGGATGAGTCAGCCAGTGGGGTTTTATAAACTGGGAATTGTTGCGAGATTACCGTAGCAATTGACCGAATCCCGGTGCTTAAGCGACTGGTACAGCGTTCAGATATTTTGCAAGCTGAAGCTTTTTTGCGTTAGCAGGCGGACAGTTCTGGCAAACGCATCAAGCCTTTTTGTTGCGGGTTATTGCAGACATGAAAGCGACCAACTGCGATCCATCACGCTATTCAGGTCGCTTGTACCAGCTTCCTGCCAAGGGTGTCCCACTGATTGAAAAATATTGGTTTATCCGAGTTCGATAGATTACGAATGTGGTGTGAAATTTGCATAATAACCGGGTGCTTCGAAAAGTCAGGATAGCAGCCGTTGATGCGTGAATCAGCGCACAATTCAAATAAGATACTTTCCAGGGTGTAGAACAAATGGCAAGAGTAAGAGACATAGAAATTGAAGAAGTAGGTGATGACTTACAGGCGATCTATCGTCGATTCAGCACCGAGTATGGTCCTTTTTTGAACCAGGTCAAGGTGTTCGCACACCGCGGACCCGCGTTGCGACACATCATGGGCATGCTGTTGGAATTCTCTGATGAGTCTGTATTACCAAAGCGTTATCTTGAGATTGCGCTGGTTGTGGTGTCGAAGCTTAATGAGTGCCAGTATTGCGTAACGCACCATGCTCCCAAACTGATGCATGAAGGATTTTCCACAGAAACCGTTGAGCACATACTGCAGCCGAATTGTCCGGGCCTGGACCCGGTTGAGGTACTGGTGCGGGATTACTCGGTTCAGGTAACGAACCATGCCAACCGAATTCCAGAGTCAATGTTTAAGGAACTTCGTACACACTTCTCCGAAGAGCAGATTGTGGAATTGACGCTGCGCATCGCGCTATGCGGTTTTTTCAATCGGTTTAACGATGCGCTGGATATCCAAACTGAGGATGAAGCGCAGCTTGCCATGGTGTCATAGCAGTTCACGTCTTTTGGATTGTGCCTGGTTCAATATGCTGAAGGGTTTGCATCGGCATGCCGCTTAAGAAATTCAATGTGCGCGTTCAGGCTGTCGTCTATCAGACTGCCGACATCAAGAGTTATGAGCTGGTTGAACCGCAAGGCGCGGCGTTGCCGGAATTTTCAGCGGGGGCGCACATCGATGTTCACTTGCAAAATGGTCTAATTCGCCAATTTTCCCTTTGTGGGTCTTCACTCGACCGCCATGTATACAAGATTGGCGTTTTGAAGGAAAAATCAGGTACCGGCGGGTCGGAATTCGTGCACGAAAATGTTCATGTCGGACAAATGCTGGAGATTTCTGAGCCGAAGCAAATGTTCAAACTGAATGCACAAGCTGATCGACACCTGCTTATTGCTGGTGGCATCGGGGTAACGCCTATCCTGGCAATGCTGCACACACTTGAGCGCGAGCAAAGCGACTATGTTTTTCACTATTGCACTCGAGCCGCGGAAAATACTGCATTTCTTAGCGATATCGAGGCGCTGGTTAAACACGGGGAAGTTCATATGCACTTCGATGGCGGAAACCCGGCCGAGGGATTGGATTTGCGTGCAACCCTAAAGCGCCATGCGGAAGGAACGCATCTATATTGCTGCGGACCCGTGGGCATGATGGAAGCGGTCAAGAGCGCTTCGGATCACTGGCCGAGTGGCACTGTGCATTTCGAGTATTTCTCTGAGACATCACCCAGTGGTGACGACGATCAACAAATCCTGGCTGACAGGGAGTTTCAAATCCAGCTTTCCAGCACTGGTGAGATGATGACCGTACCGGCAGACATGTCAATTGTAGAAGTGCTGAGAGCAAACGGTGTGTTCGTTGATACGTCGTGTGAGGAGGGTTATTGTGGCACCTGTCTGACTCGATATTTGTCCGGAGAGCCGGAGCATCGGGATGAAGTGCTTGATGAGGAAGATCATGAAGACTATGTCCTCATTTGCTGCGCCAGGTCCTACTCTGATGTATTGGTTTTGGACCTTTGAAATCTGGCTTTTGAGCAGAGTATTCGTTAATCATTGGCAGTTTTCTCTACAATCGCGACATACGACCTGACTGTTTTCTCGTAGCCGTCCAGCAATGCCTCGATTGTGAGTGCGTGTCCGATCGAGACTTCCAGAACTCCCGGGATTGTCAGGAATTTACCGAGATTTTGTTGATTGAGGTCGTGACCGGCATTGAC
>JAJDZL010000132.1 GCA_022824665.1 Gammaproteobacteria bacterium
AGAGTTCCCGGACGATGAAACAATGAAAGCGATTGCGAAGAAATGGAGTATGTTGACCAGGGAGCAAATGATGGAGAGTTGCCGGCAGGAAGGTCGGCAGGAAGGCTACGAGGAAAGCTTTCAGGAAGGCTACGCCAACGCCAGACAAGATGAAGTTGAACGGCTGGCAAACAAAGGCCTGAGTGATTCACAAATTAGTGAATTCACTGATCTGACATTGGACGAGATCAAACAGATGAAGAATTGGGACAATTCAACCGGGTAGTTCCTTTGTGCGATATAGCGTATGAGGTTCCGAAGCGGTGAGACTTGACCACGGGCTGGTTGACATAATGCAAAAGACAATACAGACAGAGTTCCCGGACGCTGAGACAATGAAAGCGATTGCGAAGGAATGGGATATGTTGACCAGGGAGAATATCATGGAGAGTTGCCGGCAGGAAGGCTTTCAGGAAGGCTACGAGGAAGGTTTGGAGGAAAGCTACGCCAACGCCAGACAAGTTGAAGTTGAACGACTGGCAAGCAAGGGTCTGAGTGATTCACAGATCAGTGAATTCACTGGTCTGACATTGGATGAGATCAGGCAGATGAAACGAGGTTAGTCCACATCGGTAATTCCTTCTCTTAAACAAAGCAATGATCCGTCCAAACTGACAGCTAATCCAAGTTGTTCGAGCAAAGTATCTAACCACCGCGATTATTTGGTCCCTACACCCTATGCCATGCGCTGCGGCGCACTTTGGGACTTTGTTTGCCCCAAGGTATATCGGCTCTGGTGTGACACTCAATAAGCGTTGCTCATGATGGTCACTTTGAATCTGATGAATGAATCGTTCAATATTGCCGCATATCGGAGATAACTGTAGTGCGAATGCTTTCTTGTACAAAATGCTTGCATATAAAACGATCAATATGCAAGACTTAAGCAAATTAAATCGACAGAAAAAATGCCTCCTATATTCCAAAAACTCGCGATAGACTGGCGATGTCGTCACACCTGGCGCCGTTCATCTGTCAATACTGCCTGGTGTTTGCTTGGCTGTGCGATTGGCGATTTCGGAACAATTGCTTATTTCCAGTTTACCGGCATTCCCTGGCCAACGCTGGCAATCATGATTCTCGCGATCATCAACGGAATACTAACTTCAATAGCGCTTGAAACAATAATTCTGCTCCGTCAGATGGCGCTGAAGGCAGCATTTCGAACAGCTGTCGGTATGTCCCTCATCTCGATGGTCGCAATGGAAACAGTCATGAACGCAGTAGACTGGCTCCTTACCGGTGGTGCCAGGTTGACTTGGTGGGTTATTCCAATTATGCTAATTGCAGGTTTCATCACCCCGCTCCCCTACAACTACTGGCGCCTCAAAGCACTTGGACGGGCGTGCCACTAACTCCGGGTACGTTCATTTTATTTACTGCGCTTTGAATCGGTTGATTCGCTGCAGGATTAACAATCCGTATATCAACACCAGATCTGAACACCAATAAAGATAAGACTGCCCCGCCCACCATAACGGTAGTGACCAGATATCGAGCAAGCAAAATGAAGTTCCTGATTAGTCCGCTATTTTTTGCCCTGCTGTCGACGGCAGTGCTTGCGCATGCTCCGCTCACCAAGACTACGCCGGAAAACGGCGCGCAGCTCGCTGACGCACCAACCGAAATCGTTCTGCACTTCGCCAAACGCATGCGTCTCACCAGGGTTCAGCTGACCCTTGAAAACGCAACTTCAGTTGACTTGGAAATCGACGGCAACCAGGAATTCGCGACCCAATTTACAATACCATTGCCTACGATCGGTCGCGGCACCTACTCAGTTGAGTGGCGCGGGCTCGCGATAGACGGGCACATCATGAACGAAGGCATTTCTTTCCAGGTGCAGTAATTTGACGCCCGACCCTTGGGTCTTAGCAATCGCGCTGTCGAGATCAGTACTCTATTTCGGGACTCTGGCAAGCTTGGGGCTCGTTTTGACCTGCATTGTGTTCAATCAGGAATGCCGCGTGATCAAGGGCAGAATAATCCAACGCGCCAATCATATCGCTTTCCTTGCACTTCTTGCACTCGGTGCAGGATTCAGCTTTACAAGTGCCGCCTTGTTCGGCGAGTTTTCTCGTTTGTTTGACACCGGGATCATGGTGATGCTTTGGCAAACACCCCTTGGCAAAGGGTTTGCCCTGACCGCTGCCGCATTCGTATTACTGATCAGCGGACTCTATGCCAAAATTTTACCGGTTGCCGCCGCGGGCGGTCTGCTGGCACTCTATTCGTTCACCGCAACCGGACACATCGCTGATTTCGGTTCAATTTGGCTGAAACTCGTTCTGATCACTCATCTTGCTACACTAGCGTTTTGGGTCGGCATTCTGGCGCCGCTGCAAATGCTTGCTAAAGACACCGACAAACTGCCGCTGGCCGCCACACTTGGTCGCCGATTCGGACAAATTGCGCGCTGGACCGTACCCGTTCTGATCGTTGCCGGGGTGATCATGGCATGGCAGCTGATCGGCTCATTGAATAATCTTATTTCGTCAGTTTACGGATGGTTTCTGATCATCAAGGTCAGCACTGTCACGGTACTCATCGGTGCCGCAGCGTTCAATAAACTGCGTTTTATACCAGCAATGAGTGAAGGCGACCAAGACGCTGCAATACGCCTTTGTCAATCCATTAAAATCGAGAAATTGCTCTTCATGCTGATCTTCCTGCTAACCGCACTTCTGACAACCGTTCCGGGTCTGCCCACCCAATCTCACATGGAGTGAATGACACCAACACCATTCGCTTCCAGACCCTGAATCTTCTTGCGAATAGGCCGATATCCACGCATATCTAACGCCGCTTCGAACGACGTCTGAATCTTCGCCTGCGTCTGCGCTGATTTTGCTGCTGCCGATCACGCATCATCACCCATGGTTCTACGACCTCAGATTTGATTTCACCTGCCTTGGCCCGCAGCTCAAGCAGCCTGACTGCAGAGCGGAAATTGCGCTCCTCTACCACCCGCTGTTCACCACTTCGGCAAGATTCGAGCACACTTTGTAACTGCCAGATATCTGTGATCCGATAGACCAGCTGTCCGCTCAAATAAGTTCTTTCATTTTGCTGACTCAGTACACCCTCAGCAATTCTTCGCGATGCGGGGCGTCTTTTTTTGGCGTGCTTGCTCATCGCGTTCCGAAACCGGGGCCAATGCACAGCTGCAAGTGTAAAAGCGACACTGATATGTTCGTCCCGAGCGATTCGCTCATCAGTTTCCCGGAACAGCATCCTTAACCAGTCCACTACACCATGATCGTTGTTTAGCCCCGCATGCAGCCAGCGATAGGGCGGGAACAGTACTCGAAACAAATTATGCTGATAGAGGAGCTCAAACGTCGGCAATGCCCGTCCGTTGAACAACATCTTGGTCACTTCATCGGTCAATCTGTAATTGGATACATCCGTTAAAAGATTGGCCTGCTCGGCAATAGCGGCTTCGGTTTCAACAGCAACCCGAAAGCCCGGCAATGTAGCAAAACGCACCGCCCGCAGCATCCGTACCGGGTCTTCCCGATATCGCTCCATCGGATCGCCAATACATCGGACAATACGATGCTGCGCATCTTCAAACCCGCCCGTGTAATCGACGACACGCATGTCCGAGGGATGCAGGTAGAGAGAATTGATCGTCAGGTCGCGTCGAAATGCATCCTCTCGTATATCTCCAAATCGATTGTCCTTGAGAATTTTCCCCCTGGCTGAATAGTTGCGGGACCGCCGGCGTCGGCTATCCAATATCGGCGGCTTGCGATAAGTGGCAACCTGAATACCCTCACCCCTGAACCACACCTCGGCTATCTTGAAGCGCCGGCCAAAAACATCACAGCGCCGAAACAGCGACTTTACCTGATCCGGCCTTGCGCTTGTCGCAACATCAAAATCTTTCGGCTGTCTGCCAAGCAGCAGATCCCGCACGCACCCGCCGACCAGCTCACTGGAAAAACCGGCCTGTCTGAGGCTTTCCACAACTTCGATTGCATTGGAGCTGATCGCGGCAGGCTCAATTCCATGCTCGTAGGGTGAGATAATTCTTGGACTGTCCGCGTCACGCCGGGCCGCGGAAGGCACCGGTCCTGTCATTGTTTTTTTGAATTGTGATACCATTTAAAATAACTGAATGTTCGAATACGCTCCCTTCGTCTAGCGGTCAGGACATCGGCCTCTCAAGCCGGCAACAGGGGTTCGATTCCCCTAGGGAGCGCCAATTTTTTTTGTGATTTGAGGTTTCTTCGTGGTTCACTTGATTAATCCAGATGCAAATGCTCCAAGCAATGATGCCGTCGATGTCGGTGTCGACAATTTCGCCCAGGAAGTCGTCGAAAAATCGCGGACAGTGCCGGTTCTGGTTGATTTTTGGGCACCGTGGTGTGGACCATGCAAGAATTTGACGCCGATTCTTGAAAACCTTGCCAAAAAGCATGCCGGCGCCTTCCAGTTAGTCAAAATCAATATAGACGAACACCAAGAGCTGGCCATGCAGTTCTCAGTTCGCAGCGTCCCAACAGTCTTCCTGGTGAAAGATGGCCAGGTGGTTGACGGCTTCATGGGCGCACAGCCAGAAAAAACAGTCGAACAGTTCCTCGCTAAGCACATCGCAGATTCCACGCAGGCACCGCCAGCCAAGGCAGACCCGATTCAGCAGTTGATCGATCATGGTCGGGTTGATCAGGCAATCGCATCACTCAAAAAGGAAGGCTCCGCAGAAAGTACGCTCCGGCTTGCCCGGCTCTACGTCAATCTCGGCAATTTCGAAACTGCGCGCACGACGCTCAAGGACGTCAAGGACAAATCGGGCGACCCTGAGTACCGGTTCGTCGCGGCGGCACTCGAGTTTGCTGAAATCGCCGAAGACTGCGGCTCTGAAACCGAGCTGCGCGATCAAATCGCCAATGACAGTCAAAACTGGGACGCACACTACAAACTCGCCGCGCTCTATATGGTAAACAGCAACTATGCTGAAGCGCTGGAATTGCTGCTCGAGATCGTCAGAAACGATCGCAGCTTTAACGACGATGCTGGGCGCCGCGCCATGATCAGTGCCTTTGACCTGATCGGCAGCGATCACCCGCTGGTATCTCAATACCGAAGCACACTGGCGAGAACCCTGCACTAACCACGCGGGTGGTGTTCCTTGAGCAGCTGCGAGAGGCGCTGTCTCGACACGTGCGTGTAAATCTCGGTGGTCGAAAGGTCACTGTGTCCCAGAAATTGTTGTATCGTTCGGATATCTGTTCCGTGATCCAAAAGATGCGTTGCAAATGAATGGCGCAAAACATGGGGCGTGATATCCGCAGGAATCCCCGCGATCGATGCATATTTTTTAAGATTTGTCCTAAATGCCTGCCGCGTCATTTTCTTGCCACGGTGAGTGATGTAAAGGTCACTGGAACGACGGCTCTTCAGCAGGCTCGGCCGTGCACTGGCCAGGTATTCATGCAGCCAGTGAAGCGCATGCTCCCCCACCGGCACGATTCGCTCGCGCGCACCCTTACCCGTCATTCTCACCCAGCCATCTGCACGATTGACAGCGCCCATCTGCAGATTTACGAGCTCTGACACGCGCAAGCCCGAACCGTATAGCATCTCCAGCATAGAACGGTCCCTTAGGCCAAGATCACGACTGGTATCCGGTGCGCTCAGGAGGGCTTCTATATCCGATTCGGACAGCGATTTTGGCAGACTCCTGCCAATGAGCGGTGCTGAGATATCGTCTGTCGGGCAGATCTTTATCTCAGAGGTGGCAACCAGGTATCGATAAAATCGGCGATACGCGCTCATCTGCCTTACAATCGTGCGGGCGCCATAGTCAGCCCTGCTCGCCAGATAACGCATAAGATCTGCACGGTCTGCCTGTCGCAGACTCTTGTCGTGTTCCGAGAGCCAGCGGGCGAGTAACCCGAGATCCAATCGATAAGCTTCCAGCGTTTGCTTGGCGAGTCCCGATTCTGCCCAGATCGCATCAGTAAACTGATCAATCAACTGAAGGTCCGCTGCCGGAATCGGAGGTCGTGCGTGTGCACTTGTCATCGGGGTGTCGCTCATCGCGGTGTTGGCAGGTTGGCCATCAGATTGGCGATCAGTGCCCGACTGCGCGGGTCTATCGTATCTTCATGCAGCTGACTGTAAATCACCCTGGCATCATCGATGTAGCCTGCACTGACCAGCTCATCTGCCGCCTTAAGCCTGGCTGACAGGGCCCAGTCATCGCTCCACAGATCACCCGGCTGGGCAGAGCGCAACAGGTGAATTGATGCATTCGCATGATCTCCCTTGGCGGCATACGACTCACCAATCCAGCGCAGAATCTCCCGTCTCGTCTGCTCGTCTGTAACCAGGTTGTAAAGTTCAACAAAAAACTGAATCGCAAGATCATGTTGATCCCGCTTCTGGAGATCAAAAACAACCTGCATAATCCGATCAATTGCCGCCTGCTCCGGGAGCGGCGGCAACTGACCGATCACGTCGTTGAGCAACTGCTCACTTCTTTCGGGATCTGCAACCGCGATTGCGAGTCTCGCTTGTCTGAGCAGCCATTGTTCGATCGATTGCGGCTCCTCAGGTCTTGGCATGACGTTGATAATTGTCAGTGCCTTGACATAATCCTGATCCCGCAACGCGCTGTTTGCAAGCCGCGTCTGAAGCTCTGCTTCAACCTGGGCCACATCAAGCAGATTTAGTCGGACAAACAGTGAGTCCAGCAACCGATACAACCCGTCATCAAATAAACTTCTCGCAAACGCGGCCGTGCTTCGGTCCTTCGACTCCTGACTGTAGGAATGCCTGGCAAGATAGGCGTGAAATGCACGCGCGGTGGCAGGTGAAGTGATTTCAAATTCCTGCGCCAGCTGGTACCAGCTCGCATCGTCACCGATAATCAAGCCAACATCATTACCGACAAATAGTGCAAACCGATCGTAAATCTCAAGCAGCTGCTGCTCGGTAACGAGCGGCACAACCGGCAAATGATCCCAGTTGGATAATCGGCTGTATTCAACTGACAGTGCTGCTTCTGTCGCGGCCGCCTGCATTTCCAGATCGTTGTAGCTGCGCGCCGCCGCTTCAATGACTGCCCACAATTCCGCTTGCAAGACAGGCTCAGCCGCAAATGCCGGCGCCAGCTCCAGGCCGCTTGAAACGACCTCGGATGCACTGAGCGCCTGCGTTCGAAACCCGGCATACAGACCCAAAAGCTGCGCTTCCAAAGTCTGCAATGGTGCCAGCCTGACCATCGCCTCTTCGAATCTGCCACTCAAAAACAAAATCCGGATGTAGCGATGTTCCCAGTTTGGATCGCTTGGACGATAATCCCGATCAAAGAGTGACAGCGCAATCTGCGCGTCTTCAAGATTGCCTTCATCGAGATAAATTTGCGCGATCAGTCGCCGATGCTCGATCAACGCGTGCCGGTCTTCGGGCCGCTGCAAAATCATTTTGCGCAGCCGCTGCAGCGCAGCCGAGTACTGACCGAGCTGGATTTGGGCCATGGCAGCGTGCGTCTGTGCTACGACATAAGCACCCCAGGCACCTGTTTCCCTGACCTGATCGGCTCTCAATACAAGATCATTCCAGCGACCCAATCCGGCGCCCAATTCAAAAAACAGGGTCTCCCACTCGATCCACTCGTCGCGGTACTCGTAGTTCGTGCGCTCCTCAACAACAATACGATAAGCAAGCTCATGCGTGCCGAGCTCTATCAGCTCGCGAACCCGTTCCAGCGTGGGTCGGGTTTCATACGCTGTTCGCACAACGGGTACAGTCTGAACGGCCGTGTCAGATTGACTGTCCGCGTCCGGCGCCGCAAGTTCAACCGCAGTTTCGGGGCTCGATTCAGTCGATTGGGACTGAGCCTCAAGCGCGCATGCAAACCATGCAATTGCTGCCGGCAGTGCAGCAAAGAGCGCGGTTCGCCGCCACCGATAGCGACAGTCTTTGTGAAGGATTAGCGTCGATTGACTCACTAAAGCCAGCGTACATTAACCGACGAAATTTAGCCAGCCCTGCTCAGTAAACCCTGCAGAGTCGGAAAAGCAGCCTGTGTCTGTTGAACGTCGTATCGGCTGCATCGCAAGGGCCGTAAATTTACTTGATTTTTTCCTTGATTCTCGCAGATTTTCCAGTCCGCTCGCGCAGGTAATATAACTTTGCCCGTCGAACTGCGCCGCGTCGTTTCACTTCGATGCTGCGAATGAGCGGGCTGTGCGTTTGAAATACACGCTCTACGCCTTCACCATAGGAAATCTTTCGCACCGTGAATGATGAATTGAGCCCGCGGTTTCGTTTGCCGATCACGATGCCCTCAAAGGCCTGCAATCGTTCCCGTTCGCCTTCCCTGACCAATATCACAACGCGAACCGTGTCACCCGGAGAAAATTCCGGAAGATCATCGCGTAGTTGTTCAGATTCAATTTCCTGTATTGGATTACCGCTCATGATTTCCTCTGTTCATCATATTCATTCTGAAATTCTTTCAATGCCTGACGCTGTTCCTCATCAAGTTCCAAGCTTTCTAGCAAATCAGGGCGCTTAAGCCAAGTCCGACCGATCGATTGCTTCAGACGCCAGTGCCGGATCGCCTGATGGTCGCCGGAAACCAGCACCTGGGGAACTGATATGTTCTGCACAGTTTGTGGGCGCGTATAGTGTACACAATCCAGCAGCCCGTTAGAGAACGATTCGTTCTCACTTGAGTGCTCATTTCCCAACGCGCCAGGAAGCTGCCGCACAATTGCATCAATCAGCACCATCGCGGCCAATTCACCGCCAGACAGCACATAATCGCCAATTGACCATTCCTGGGCACCAATTATATCCAATGCGCGCTGGTCGATGCCTTCATAACGCCCGCACAGCAAAATAAGCTGCTCCTCATGAGCAAATTCACAGACATCGCGATGGGCCAGGCGCTGCCCCTGCGGGCTCATACAAATGACCGGCACATCGTTAGACAGTTTCTGCCTGAGCTCTGACACACAGTTGATGATTGGCTCGGCCAGCATGACCATGCCAGGACCACCCCCAAAGGGCCGGTCATCTAACTGCCGGTGCTGCCCCTGACCGAAATTCCTTAAGTCAACCGCGTTTAGGCCGAGCAAACCCGAGTTGACTGCACGCGCGGTGATTCCGTAATCCGTCAGCGACTGAAACATCGCCGGAAATATTGTTACAGCATGAATTTGCATGCATTCGCCTGCCCCGAAACGCCTTAGAGCTCCGCATACCAATCGGCACGAATGATCGCTCGGTCGAGATCAACCTCTACGATAACATCGGGAATATAGGGCATGAGATGGGTTTTCTCACCCTTGATCACCAGCACATCATTGGCACCCGTTTGCATGACATCCTCAACCTGTCCGTAGCGCTGACCGTCAATATCGACAACCTCCAGACCGAGCAGCTGAAAATGATAATACTGCCCCTCGGGCAATTGCGGCAACTCGGCCCTTGGGATTAATACATCTGCGCCTTTCAAATCGAGCGCCTCATCGCGCGAATTGACCCCGGCGAGCCTTGCCGTAACCAGCTTGCCGTGCAGCTGACCTGACACGAGATCAAATGATTGTCGCCCAGTCGGCTTTTTTTCCAATACCCAGGCGGAATACTGCAGGATGTTTTCCGGTTTTTCCGTGAAAGAACGAACCTTCACCTGCCCCTTGATTCCAAACGCATCGGCAACACGGGCAACAACCACATATTGACTGGTTGAATTTGGCACCATGTTATCGAGGTTTTAGGCAGCCGCACCTTGCGTTATCCGCACATGGACTTGAAATAAACGATTCGGTGATTCCGAGTGAGCAATTGAACTGCTCAACTGAAAATTTTCGGTGGGATATGTGTGCGCTTAGCCTTGACTGGACTTGATCAGTGAGCGAACCCGGTCAGAAACTTTCGCACCGTTAGACACCCAATAATCCACCCTTTCGAGGTCAATTTTCAGGCTTTCCTCGCTTTCGTGCGCAATGGGATTGAAAAACCCGATGCGTTCAATAAATTTGCCTGTCGGCGCGCGCCTGCTGTCTGCGACGACAATCGAATAAAAGGGCCTCTTCTTTGCCCCGCCACGCGCTAAACGAATTACGACCATTGGTGAAAATACTCCGTCAGTGTCTTGCCAAAACGGAAAATTATATTGAAATGTCAGGTTACACCGACAAGAAAATTGGGTCAAACTGCAACAATTTGACATAAAACAAGGACTCGAACGGCGAATTTGGACGATTTTGTGCCCCAATGGTCGAACCGACTCGCCGCGCGAAAGCTCACCTTTTTGAAAAACCAGGCGCTGCAGCTCACTTTGCACTTTTTACAGCACTCGCTGATTCTCACCCACGCCACTGTAACCGATGGCACACAAATGGTCGGTAGCCAAAAAAACTGCAATGGACTGACGCTATTCAGCTGCCAGCTGCCGCCGCCAATTGCACCCGCCTGGCACCCGCTCCAATTTGCAGATATTCCGGCGCATGCCACGCCGGATCAGCGGCCGCTTTCGTCCACAATTTCGTGTACCGCCCCACCATAGGTTCGAATGACAAAATCGTAAAACGACCGCGCTGGTAAAGACAACGTGTTCTGTCGATGCCAGGCAATGCCAACATCCATCGTTGGAACAATGCCCGCTACCGGTCTTGTTTCTACCCGATATCCTTCCAGCGACCACGGACGATAAACCATGTCGGACAAAATTGTAATGCCCATTCCCAACGCGACCATACTGCGTACGGCTTCAACCGACGACGTCGCGAAAATGACGTTCGGGCGATATGGCGTGCGTTCCCAGTAACGCATCGCGGTGCGGTCGGCTTCGTCAACCGTCAGCATGACATACGGCTCATTGGTGATCTCTTCGAGCGAGACCGCATCTTTTTTCATAAAGTGATGATTGGCACTCAGCCACAGTTTGCGTGGCGAGCGCAGCAGCGTTTCAGAATCAATTTGTGCTATGTTTCTCAGGTTCGAAACAAGCATTAACGCCAAATCAAGTTTGCCATCCAGCAAACCATTCTCAATGTCATCCCGGTGGTGTTCCAGTACATGGACAGTAACCTTTGGAAATATTCGTTGGAACCTGGCCAGCAGATTGGGCAGGAAATACGCTGCAACGGTAAACGATACCCCAACTTCGATGTTACCCTCAACACTCTCGCTAGGTCGGTACGGTGCGCGTGTCGCCTCAGCAACAGCCGCGATGATGTTACGCGCGTGCTGAAGAAACTGGTGCCCTTCAAATGTCAGGGTCACGCCGTAGGCCTGCCTGGTAAACAGGCGTGAATTTAGCTGGTCCTCCAGGTCTTTGATTGCAGTGCTGACGGCAGACTGAGAGACGTTCAAATCTGCCGCTGCTAATGAAACCTTCCCCTTGTCAGCTGTGGCGATGAAGTACCGAATCTGCCGGAATGTAATCACACGCAATACTCAAACTGAGGCAATTGAATTGCCTGTTTGTTTAAAACTCCTGTTTTTCGCCCGCTCACTGTCGCTCGAAGTTCGCAAAATACGTCTCGATTTTTGCTCCGAAAATCGGCTGATTCGAAGCAGACTTTGAGATTAAAACTCTGTTTTTTTCAGCTGACAAGCCGTCTGACCTCGTCCAGCATTGCTTTTCTGTCCCGACGGGCGCTGAGTGCGGTTTCCATATCTACCGGCATAAACTGAACCTCCATGTTCGGCTGTAGCTGCCCAATATAATCCATATCTGTCGAGATCACCGTGCCAAGCATGAAGTATCCGCCTCCCGACACAGCATCGCGATGCAAAACAATGGGTTCTGTACCGCCAGGCACTTGAATTGAACCATACGGATAACAGCTGTCAACAATGTTGGACGGATCCGAGCCAGCACCGAACGGCTGTTCCCGTTCTACAAAATCGAGCGGACTGCCGCCTCGAAATCGATAACCAATGCGATCCGCCTCGGTGGCAACTTTCCAGGTCTCGGCAAAGAATCTTTGCCCCGATTGCTCCTGCAGCCGGTGCCAGTAAAGGCCAGGAATCACTCTCAGACAGGCTGGAGAGTCAGGCAATCGTTTGAACTTATCGGGTACACTGCGCCGCGTATTACCGACCTTGCCCTGACTGATGCCCGTGTGCAATTCATCACCTGACTGTAGATTTCGACCTGCCAATCCACCTAAAGCACCAAGCGTGTAAGTTGAACGGCTGCCGAGTGCCAGCGGCACATCAATCCCACCGCTGACCGCGATATAAGCACGCGCACCGTGCTGGAGAAAGTCAAAACTCAAAGTCTGGCCGGACTTGACCGAAAACGCCGTCCAGGTCTCGCGCTGGACTCCATCGACCTTGGGAGGTAGCTGAGCACCGGTTACTGCAACGACGGCATCCTCAGTAAACTCGAGTTCCGGGCCCAAAAATACTGTTTCCAGAACTGCCGCGTCTTCGGAATTCCCAACCAGCATATTCGCAACCCGCAACGCATAACGGTCCATTGCACCTGAAATCGGGATTCCAAGATGATAATATCCGGGGCGACCCAAATCCTGAACAGATGTCGCCAAACCTGATCCCAATACTCTAATTGACATTTAGCATCTCCCCAATGTTGACGTTGTATTGATCAATGTTTTGGTAATAGGCATTCAGTGAAAAGTTAAAGCTCCTGACAATTGGTTCATAGCGACCCTGCTCTACCTGAATCAGGTAATCGTCATATTGCTCTCGATTGATCGATCTGAATTTAACGATGTCGCCAGGGTTGAAAAACACCATGAAGTCCTGCAGATACGAAGTACTTTGTTCAGGATCATAAATCGGCATTGGCGTAATGCCAAACATCTGATAACCGCCCGCACCCCGAACCGAGTAAATGCACGAGAAACAGCCACCGTAGCCGACCGTGAGTTTCGGTGTGTCGGTGCGCGGTCGTAAGTACTTTGGCACCTCAATTTGCCTCGCCCGATCAACCATTTGAAACATAAATGGAAGACCGGCGACGAAACCAACCATCGTCACAAACCACGGATTTGCGCAATGCGCCTGGATGAATGCAGCGACTGAATCAAAGCCATTGATTCGCGCCGCATAGTCGAGATCAGTGCCAGTGGGGTCCTGATGGCGTTCGCGAAAGCGCATGAGCGTCGCGCGGGTCCACGGATCGTTGTAGTAAACCGGCACATCGATCACCCGCGTCTTTAAATGCGAATCAGATGATTCGGCCGCAGCTTCCAACTGCTGAAGCTCTGCCAAAAGATCAGTTGCGCTGATCCGGTCCGGATCGAACTTAATCTGATACGACGCATTGGCAGGGCATATTTCAGTGACGCCTTCGATCTGAGCGTCTCGAACTGCATTGGTAATTGACAAACTTTTAAAAAACGCTTCAAGCGACATTTGTTCGTCAATCTCAACAAATATGTGGTCGTCACCACCAAAAGAATAACGCGCCGTCATAAATTTACCACCTCCTTGAATGGTCCACGATTACTGTAATTTGAATGAGTTTCTGAGCAGCCATGGCTCCAGATATTCAGTATGGAAATTTGCCTCACGAACATCACCATCTGATGCCAGCACCTGGTGCAGTGGCTGCGTCGTATTGATGCCATCAATACGTAATTCAACAAGGGCCCGTTCCAGTCGGCGCAGTGCCCTCGATCTCGATTCATCCCATACCACCAATTTGCCGAGCATGGAATCATAAAAGGGCGGCACTTCACAACCGGCATATAGCATCGAATCAAATCGAACGCCCGGACCGCCCGGAAACATGACCGATTCGACTTTGCCGGGCATGGGCATAAAATCCCTGGCCGGGTCCTCTGCGTTAATTCGACATTCAATAGAATGCCCCCGCACACCCACATCCTCCTGCTTAAGCCTGAGTTTTCCACAGCCTGCGATGATGAGCATTTCACGAACCAGATCTATGCCAGTAACAAACTCCGTAACAGGATGTTCAACTTGAATTCGAGTATTCATCTCTAAAAAATAAAACTGGCCGGCCGCCTCATCGTAGAGAAATTCCACCGTGCCGGCACCTCGATACTGTACATGGTGTGCCAGTGCAACCGCCGCGGCACACATTTGACGACGCACGGCATCCGGCAAAACTATCGCCGGCGCTTCTTCCCATATCTTTTGCCGGCGGCGCTGCAGGGAACACTCTCGTTCAAAACAATGAATGACATCCGACCCGTCACCGAGCACCTGTACTTCGATGTGCCTTGCCCGGGCAATAAACTGCTCAATAAACACTCCCCCATCCCCGAACGTTGCCTGTGCCTCGGCAATAGCCTGCGGAACAAGACGCGGCAGTTCGCTACTGTGTGTTGCAATGCGAATACCGCGGCCACCCCCGCCGGCAGCTGCTTTCACCAGAATCGGGTAACCAATCGCTTCGGCAGCCTCACACACTTCATCAGCTGATTCAAGACGTCCGGCACTGCCATTGACAATCGGCACCCCGGCAGCTGCCGCCGCGGTCCGCGCATTGACTTTGTCACCCATCAATTCAATGGTCGAAGCATCAGGTCCGACAAAAATCATTCCGGCTGACTCAACCGCTTGAGCAAACTTTGCGTTTTCAGCCAAAAATCCGTAACCAGGATGAACTGAATCGATGTTCTTTGCCTGCGCCGCCTGGACAATGGCCTCAATATCCAGATATGACTTTGCCGCCGCCGGCGGACCGATTTCGCAAGCGTCGTCAGCCAGCCTGACGGGCAGAGAATTGCCATCACACTGGCTGTGAGCAACGACCGTATGAATACCCAATTCACGCGCTGCGCGAATAATTCGCACCGCAATCTCACCTCGATTGGCAACCAGTAGCCGGTTGATTCTCATGTCGTCCAAATGTGTTACGCCTCTAGCTCGACAAGCGGCTGACCTGCAATGACAGTCGCTTCATTTTCGACCAGAAACTTTGTCACCTTTCCTGACACAACCGAATTGACTTCGTGAAACGATTTCATGACCTCAATCAATCCAATTACATCACCTTCAGCGCATGTATCGTTTTCTCTCACATAGGGTGGTTCATCGGGAGCAGGCCTTCTATAAAAAATCCCCGGTAAAGGTGAATACACTATCTTCGTTGCCATCGAATATCTCCTAATTCAAGGGGCCTCAGTTTCGCATTGCAAATGGAACTGAAACCAAATGAGTCAATTGAATGTGGTGGTTTTCGTTGTTCAATGCTGTATCGTCTTGCACACATGGGCCGTTACCATTGACTTGCCTTAATGACACCTTAATGACACGGCCAACTGCACTCAGTCATCGTTAAGCAGCTCGCAAAGCAAATCATGTTTGTTTCTTCTAATGGGACAGGTAAGATCGAATCATTGCGCGCACTGCCTGGGCAACTTCGATCGCATTTGGGGTATCTGAATGCACGCAGATGCAGTCAGAGCCAACTTTGAGGTCCACTCCGTTGACCGATTCAACCAATCCTTCTTCGATCGCACGCAGGGAACGACGGGCAGCAGACTGTGGATCGACTTCCTCATGTTCCCTGGTGATGATTAAGTTACCGTCATCATCATAAAGAAGGTCTGCATAAAACTCCGCAACAAAGGTGTGCCCCCGGTCAACATAAATCTCCTCGTGCAAAGTGTGCTTCATGCCCAGCACGGGTACTCCAAACACGTCTGCTGCGTCGCAAATTGCATGCGCGATTTCACTGTCTTTAGCAGCCATTCCATAAAGCGCACCATGCGGCTTTATGTGATTGAGCTGCATATCTTCGGACTGCAAAAACGCAGACAGTGCACCGACCTGGTAAAGAATGATGTTGGCGAGCTCATCGCGGCCAATTTTCATCGCCCGACGGCCGAATCCCTGCAGGTCTGGCAACGATGGATGTGCACCCACGCGTACGCCATGCCTTTTGGCCAGTCTTACGGTTGCCCGCATATGATTCGGATCTGACCCATGAAAGCCGCAGGCGACATTCGCCATTGAAATCAGCGGCATCATCCTGGCATCATCTCCCATTCTATAAATCCCAAAGCTTTCTCCCATATCACAATTTATCTCTGTAGCCATTGTATGCACCATATTTATTGAATAATTTCAAACAGTTCATCAAATATCTTCATCATCGGGATAAATCTTGCGCAGCATTCGTTGAAACGTTAATCCTCGTCAATCACCCTAAACATCGTTTATTCTGAAGCATCTTCAGTTGCTTGACCGGCTTACTCGATTGCACCTGAAGTTCAGTCAACTGCTGATTTTCGCAATGTATCGCAGCCGCAGCTGGTCAGAAACAACGGCGAATATCAGCAAGGCTCCGATTACAACAATTTGCAGGTAAGACTCAATTCGCGCCAGATTCATGCCGTTTTGTACCAGTCCGATGAACAGCGCACCAAACACCACATTTTCCAGCCTGCCGACCCCACCGCGCAAACTGACGCCCGCAATCACACACGCAGCAATCGACAAAAGCGGCATCGTAGCACCGATATTGGCCTCCCCGGTATCAAGTCTTGCGGTTAACAGAATGCCGGCGACAGCCGCCAGCGCACCGCAAAATACGTAAGCGAGAAATAAGGTCAGCCTGGTATTGATGCCGGACAGCCGGGCGGCCTTAATATTGCCGCCGACCGCGTAAAAATACCTGCCAAGTCGCGTCCAGTTCAATACGAAGTAAAGCACCGCAATCAGGGCGATCGTAATAATCACCGGAACCGGCAGGTTGAGTAACGTTCCAAAACCGAACGTGTCACCAAATTCAATTGGCATGCCATAAACGGGCGTACCGCCAGTCATGTAGAGCGCCAGACCAAATCCGACCGATGCCATACCGAGACTCATCATGAATGGCGACACGTTGAAGAGCGAAATGCCGATGCCATTGACGACACCGATCGCAGTGCCAGCCGCTGCGCCCGCGACCATGCCAATCACGATGGATAACACGACTGCATCCGGCATTGCCGTGTAAGCCGCAGCCATGGCAGTTGCACCGACAACCGACGTCAGCGCTAAAATTGTCCCGACTGACAGGTCAAACCCACCGGTCAACAGCGCAAACATCTGTCCCATCGATACCAGCGTAAGGTAAGTTGACTGGCGCACTACATTCATCAGATTGCGACCGGTCAAAAAGTTCTCTGACAGCAGCGCAAAAACGACAACCGCGATAATCAGCAAAAACGGCAATACACCCCATCGAACCAGCACCAGCTGGAACACATACAGCACCCGGGCAACGAGTCCGCGCGTTGTTTCATTTTTCACAGCCATACGATCGTGATCACTCATGCTGCCTGCTGCTCAAAACAGTGCCTAAGTACATTTTCCTGGGTAATTTCATTGGCACTGAGCTCAGCGCTCAGCACACCGCGACACATCACGTACACCCGGTGAGTAAGATACAGAATTTCAGGCAGATCTGACGATATCAGCAGTACCGCTGCACCTGCTTCACAAAGGTCCCGGATAAATTCGTAAATCGCCGCGCGCGTTCCAACATCGACGCCCACCGTCGGCTCATCGAAGACAAACAAACTGATTTCTTGCATTAAGCACTTTGCCAGCAGAATCTTTTGCTGATTGCCACCGGAAAAGTTGGCCGCATCCTGTTCGATTCTGAGTGGCTGCAGATTTAATCGACCGGCAAGCTCTCGCACCTGTATCGCTTCCGCCCGACGTCTCAAAATCATGGCTTTCGAAAACCTGCGCGTGTGTAGCGCCGGCAAGGCAATATTCTCTCGCACGCTGCGTGCCATCACCAGCCCTTCTGCGCGTCGGTCTGCAGGAATATAGAACAATCCCCGATCCATAATTTGTCGCACTGAAAGATCATCAATAGATTCGCCAGCCAAACGAACGCTGCCACCGGTTTTTTCATTCAGACCAAATAAGGCACGCCCTAATTCCGACTTTCCTGACCCGACCAGTCCGGCCAGGCCTACGATCTCGCCCCGACGAACATTGATCGAAACATCTGCGACAATACCGCCTGCAGTACTCAAGTCATTCACTTCAAGCAATTGCTCTCCCGGACTGAAGGCGATTTTTGGAAATATCTGATCGATGACCTGACCGGTCATCAATCGAACCAATTCGCGTTCCGATGTTTGGGCACTGACCGTGGCAACGCGTTGACCGTCTCGAAGCACCGTTATCCGATCCCCAATTTGCCGTATCTCGTTGATCCGGTGGGTGATGTATATGATGCCAACACCCTGTGATTTGACCTGTTGAATGAGGTCAAACAACTGCTCTGTCTCCCGCTCGGTCAACGATGCAGTCGGCTCGTCCAGTATGAGTACGGTCGCGCTCGTGCGAAACGCCTTGGCAATCTCGACCATTTGCTGCTCGGCACGTGACAAGTAAGCGACTCGCTGATCAGGGCGAAGTGCAAAACCCAGGCGTTCCAGAATTTGTGTCGAACGCTTGCGCAAATACTTTTTGTCCAGCAGACCATTTTTGGTCTGTTCAGACCCAAGAAAAAGGTTCTGTTCAACCGTCAGGTCCGGCACCAGAGAGAACTCCTGGAAAACTGCACTGATTCCCAAGGTCCTCGCATGATGTACGCAAGCCAGTTGAAGCGACTGTCCCGCAAAGTGAATCTCCCCGCCATGCGGCTTGACCGCGCCGGCAACTATCGATATCAGTGTTGATTTGCCAGCACCATTTTCTCCAAACAAAACATGAACCTCACCTGAGCGCAAAGTGAAGTCAACACGGTCAAGCGCCTTGATACCCGGATAGTATCGGCTAATGCCGGTCAGTTCAAGAAGTGGTGAATTATCGTGTCTTGGCAATTCACCACCTCCGTCCCTGTGCCCGTGTAATAAATGCTGAGCCACCAGGTATTTGCCTCACGTAATAATCAATTGACTGAAAATGTCGCCTTGAAATCATCAGGTGCCAGCGACGAACCTCGATCAAATGTATCGATATTGTTTGAATCAATCACATAAAGCGCCGGACCTACGTGTTTTTCATACGGTTTGCTTTCCAGCACTCTGACGGCCTGATCGATTGCCACCCGGCCTTGGATGACCGCTGAATCGGTTGGTGCCGCTAACATCTGACCTCGTTTGATGCCGCGAAAAACCCCAGGCGTAAAGTAATAGGCCATGACCTTAACCTGTTCGGTCAATCCTCGAGCCCTGAGTAAACCAACAGCCGCCTCCGCGGTGACTGCAGTGCCTACAACGTATTCGATGTCGGGATGCGCTTCCAATGTGTCTTCCACCAGTTTGAGCTGAACTTCCTTCCCTGTATCGCCATATTTGGTTTCAACAACTTCAATATCCGAACCTGCAACAGCCTCCTGGAACCCGGCATTGCCGGCTTCAACCCAGCCCGCTCCCGGCGGTCCGGGAAACCAGGCAACTTTAACTTTGCCGGAACCTGCAGGATGTGCTTTGGCGATGTATTCACCCGCTTTAAATCCCATTTCTCCAAAAGATACCAGCGACTTGGCTGACAGATCTGGTGATGACATGCCATTGATCACATCAATCACGGGAATGCCTTTGCCACGAATTTCAGCGACCAGATTGTTCAGACCATCAAAAGAAATTGCACCGATGACTACCGCTTCGGAACCACCTGCCACACAATCCTCAATTTGCGATATCTGTGTATTCAAATTGGTATACCCGCCTGCTTCCACAAGTTGCATCTTCACTCCGAGCCGTTCAGATTCGGCCACGATGCCGTAGTCGACAGCCAGCCAATATGCATCCTTCATGTGCGGAAAGGAAACGCAAATATCCCATTGCTTTGCAGCCTTTTCCAGCGGTAAATAATCAACCGTCGAGCGAGGACTCGACATATCAAAAGGAGGGTTCCATACCTCAACCGGATAGGGATACCAATTCTCATCCGCCGCGCTATCCTGCGCAAACCAAAACACGGTCAAAAACACACCTGCTGCAAATACCAGCGATGTGCGCCAAGCAAATCTGTCTGTGAACTTCATATTCATGGTTACTTACTCCATTGCCTTCGGGTTAAAATCAAGTTTCCTCATCACCATGGTCCTGGACAAATTCAAACCGATATGGCTTCGAAACATTCCAGCTCAGCTGTCAGATACAACAGCTCACCATGCTGACGAAGACTGCCATGACTACGAATATACAAACTACTTTAGATATCGTAAAGCATAATATTTAGATAATAGGTATCTGTTTTTATGATATCTTTCCAATCAGAATGAATTCACAAAGCAGCGATTTGAAGCAGACTGCCTGTGCATCTGAGAGGACGGCAGCTGAATGATCAGTTTTAGATTGATTTGGCTGCCTGATGGCTGGCAAATTAGTTGTCAGAAACGCCGGTCGATGAATGCGTGGCGACTCTCGCCGCATAGCAATCGTCTACAATAGCGCCATATCACCGCGCTAAACGAGGCGGGCTTCGCACTGCCAACGCACATCGTGCCAACGAGAGGTCCAGCAAATTATTGAGGGAGTATACTTACTCACTCGCCCGATCAAACCTGGCGGAAATGAACCCAATTCATTTGTGCTTTATTTCGACACACAAGTTATTCTTGATATCGAGCCCGATTCAACTGACAAGGTATTTGCACGCGGACAGGTCGAAGCAGGATTTTTCAAAATGACAGGGAAGTTAAACTCACCGCTCGCCCGATCCTTTCTGAAGTCGCTGCTGTATTCGGTCTGGCTGCCCGTATCAATACTGGTCCTGTCGCTGATCCGCTTTGGCATCGAAGGCTGGTCAAGCTTCGATGACCTGCAATCGAGTCTCGCGACCATTGGCTGGCTCTTCTTACTCACCTGGCCGTGCGGCCTGCCCTTGACAATCGCACTTCGGAAGCTCTACCGTCGATCGAGAGCCATCGCGTATTTGACAGCAGTGGTGCTGATTCCTCTTTCTGCGGTCGCCGCGATCACCGGCGGGCTCCTCGGACCCATTGGAATTCTCGGCTATACGGCAGTTTTTTCCCTGCCGGCGTGGTTAATCCTGTGTATTTCGCACTTACGCCAGCAATGGCGGCAGCGAAATCAGGCGAACAGAAATCGATAACTGGAGCCGAAGATTTACATCGGGAACCGGTTTTTCAATTCCTCCATACCCGGAAGCTGCATCTTGCCCTTTTGCCGCCCCACTTTGCGCATGGTTCTTTGCAGTTTTTCGAACTTTCTTAACAGCTGACTGACGTAGCGCACCTCGACCCCGGAGCCGGCCGCGATCCGCGTCCTGCGACTGGCCCGAATAATCGCCGGTCGTGCCCTTTCGTGCGGGGTCATCGAATTGATGATCGCAATCTCGCGCAGCACATCGCGATCTGCATTGCCAAGGCCCGGCACTTTGTCTGCTGGCATACCGGGAATCATCTTGGCTAAATTGGCAATACCACCCATTTCAAGGGTCATTTGCATCTGATCGCGATAGTCGCCAAGATCCAGCCGTCGTCCGGTACGAAGTTTCTTCTCAAGCGCCTTGGCTTTGTCTTCATCCGTCTTTTGCTGCACCGACTCAATCAGCGTCAGCACATCACCCATGCCAAGAATTCTTGAGGCGATGCGCTCGGGATGAAAGTGTTCAAATGCATCGATCGCTTCACCCACGCCAATGAACTTAACCGGCTTGCCGGTCACCTGCCTGACTGATAACAGCGCGCCGCCGCGGGTATCACTGTCGAGCTTGGTTACAACCACCCCGGTTAACGCCAGCGTTTCATCAAAAGCCGCCGCACTTGTGACCGCATCCTGGCCAATCATTGCATCGATTACAAACAGCGTCTCGTGCGGCGCGATGGCACGGTGCACCGATTGAATTTCAGCCATCATTTCCTTGTCAATATGCAGCCGGCCGGCGGAGTCAACAATCACCACATCAATTGCGCCTTGCCGGGCATGTGCAATCGCAGCCTTGGCAGTCAACTCGGGCTTGAGCCCAATATCCGTCTCCCAGAAATCCGCCCCGACTGTTTCGGCCAGCGTTCTTAGCTGATCAATCGCGGCCGGCCGGTAGATGTCAACGCTCGCCAAAAGGACGCGTTTTTTTTGCTCCCTGAATACATGTGCGAGTTTCGCACATGTGGTGGTTTTACCCGAGCCCTGCAGCCCTGCAACGAGCACGACACTCGGACCGGCAGAAGCAAGTTCAATGGGCACATTTGCTTGACCCAATAGCGCGCTTAACTCTTCGTGCACGATGCTGATGATGGTCTGTTCCGGTGTGAGACTGTCCAGCACCTCGGCGTCGATTGCGCGCACTTTGACCTGCTCGATAAACTGCCTTGCAACAGGCAGTGCGACATCAGCCTCAAGCAGCGCCCGGCGCACCTGTCTCAGCGTATCGTCGATGTTCGCCTCGGTCAGTATTTTCTTGCCCCGCAGGGAACCAAGCGCGTTGCTAATTCGTTCTCGAAGCGTATCCAGCATAATTATTTCTTCCGTTCATCTAAAATTACTGAAATTCGTATTGCAATTAATTCATCAATTCCAATACACTTTACATTTTCACGACTGACTAACCAACGATTCAATTGGACGACATTCCTGTCGGCATATTATTAATCTCGCTTGCAGTGCTGATCTGCCTGTCAGCTTTTTTCTCTGCATCCGAGACGGCCACAATGGCCTTGAACCGGTATCGCCTTGCCGACCAGGCAGGCAAGAAAAATCGCAAAGCCATGATGCTGCAGAAGCTGATCCAGGAACCGGATCGGCTGCTAGGCACAATTTTACTCGGCAATAACCTGGTTAACAACGCCGCAGTTGCGATTACCACAATACTGGCCGTCAAGTTCTATGGCGAAGCCGGCGTCGCGATTTCAACGGTATTCATCACCATTGTCATCCTGGTTTTCGCAGAAATCCCGCCGAAAACACTGGCCGCGATCTACCCGGAAAAAATTGCCTACTTCGCAGCCTTTTTTCTGAGTCTGCTGCAAAAGCTCGCCTATCCGTTTCTGTGGCTGATGAGCTGGCTTGTGAAATTGCTCAGAAAGTTTCCCATTTTCAATCAGGCAGATCACGGCTCGCACACGCTGGATTCAGACGCACTGCGGGCTGCAGTAAAAGCCTCAGAACAGCACTTTGAGCGAGATCACTATGAACTGCTGCTCGGCATTTTAGAGCTGGGTTCGCAAACTGTTGAAAGCATCATGGTACCACGCTCGGAAATTCACGCGATTGATCTCGACGACGAGCTCAGCGAAATCGTCGAGCAAATCGCCAAGGAAACGCACGCGCGGCTGCCCGTTTACGACAAGTCATTTGAAATCATCAAGGGTGAGCTGGATATTCGCGAGCTGCTGCAAAAACACAGCATTGAAAATCTCACCAAGGAAAAAATCCTGGACAGCCTGAAAGACCCGATTTATTTGCCCGAAGATGCAAGGCTGGTGGAACAGATCCAAAGACTGCAGATTGCCGAGCGCAACATGGGCATCGTCATCGATGAGTATGGAGAAGTGATGGGGCTATTTACGCTGCATGAGCTGCTCTCACAGCTCGCAGGCGTCATTGGCGGCCCAATTCACGACAAGATTCCAGGCATCGTCCAGGAAGAACAAGGCAGCTTCCTGGTCAGCGCAACCATGAGTATCCGGGACCTGAATCGGCTAATGAAATGGTATTTGCCGACCGCAGGACCCATTACACTCAATGGACTGATTATTGAACAGAATGAAGATATTCCGCAGCCGGGAATGAGCTTTAACATCAACGGATACATCGTCGAAACGGTGCGGGTCAGGGGTACTGCAGTTGACGTCGCACGCGTGTATCCCTATACTGAATCTACCAACGAACTCGCCACTGAAACTGATTCAGGCCAGGCCTCGATTACAGACTGAATCTATGCGCTAAAGTATGGCGAGTGATAGTTCGGAATGGCAAGGGCAGCATCTTTGCCACCCTCGCTCGCGAACGACGCGGCACCCAGTTCAGCAATTTGCACCGCATGTGGCACCTCAGCGGGACTGGTCGCTGAAATGCACGCCTCGCCGGCGCTCTTAAGCAGCGCTTTTGCATGTAGGTCCCAGCCACTGCCGGCACCGCACCAATCCGTGCCCTCAACATAAAATTCTGCGAGCGGCGTCAATCGCTCTTCACCATCGAGCTCCATCAGGCCCTGACTGTTGCGTCGATACCAGCCCCAGTAAATCTTCGCTCGTTTGGCATCCAGCGCAACTGCGACTTTGTCCGAGTCCAGACGCTGCGCAATGGCTGCCATACACGACACCGGTACGGTTGGCACCCCGAGTGCAAAGGCTATGCCCTGTGCTACCGCGGCGGCAATTCTAAGCCCGGTAAATGAACCCGGGCCGACACCAAATGCCACCGCGTCAATTTGGCTGATCGGTGTGCCGGCATCTGCCAGGAGGCGCTCGATCAGCACCAGCACAAACTGATTGTGGTTGCGTTCGGCCTTGAGCTGGTCAAATGCAATCTCGCCATCGGCATAGAGCGCGACCGACAAAAGCTCATCTGATGAGTTGAGTGCCAATAGGTTCAAGTCGAAAAAAACTCCCGCACCTTGCCGACCGAATCGGTTTTTGGCATGGGTGGCAAACTTTCCAGAAACGCCTTGCCGTAGCCTTTCCGATAAATTCTGGGATCGCAAAGTATCAGCACGCCCCGATCACCGACATCGCGGATGAGGCGCCCGGAACCTTGCTTCAGCGTCAGCACCGCATTGGGCACCTGGTAGTCATTGAAAAAACTCTTGCCGCTTTCTTCCATCAGGTTGCGCCTGGCGATCTCACGCGGCGTATTGAACGGCTGAAAGGGCAGTTTGTCGATGATCACGCAGGCCAGGGCATCCCCTTTTATGTCCACGCCTTCCCAAAAGCCCATGGTACCGAGCAGCACCGCATTGCCATCGCGCTTGAATTCACGCAGCAGCTGGGCATTGGATTTTTCGTACTGGCAAAGCAGTGTGTAGTCGATCCGATCAGCCAGATAGTTTCTCGCGGACTTCATTGATGCGCTGCTGGTAAATAGCGCCAGTACCCGCCCCCTGGTCAGTGGCACAATCTGCTCAACCACCTCGGCAACCCGTCGATCAAACTCATCGCGGCTTGAATAAATCGGGGTCGGCATTTCAGGCGGGAAATACATCAAAGTGCACCTTTCAAAATCAAACGGACTTTCCCAGCGGGCCGAAATCACTTCATTGAGTCCCATGCCATGCTGGAAATGGGAGAAATCCTCACCCACTGCCATTGTCGCAGAAGTGAAAATCCAGCTGCCCTTAAAATCTGCAATTCTTGGACCGTAAAACTGGCCTGGCTGCAGCGGCAGCCGATGGACCGAAAACCCCTTGGCACCCGTTTCACACCAGCTGGCCGTTTCAACGCTGTCTCTTTCAAAGATCGTTCTTGCATCGTCGACAATGGTGCCTAGCTGATCGCAGCAAACTTTAACGTCCTGCGATTGTTCAATATGCGGCTCAAGCAGTTTGATCGTATCGGCCAGGATATCGACCAACTGCCAGTAACGATCAACCCGGTCTGAGCTTTCCTCAAATTCAGCCAGCGAAAGCTGCGCATTGTCCTCACCAATCTCTTTGGCCAATGAGTCAGCGGTTTCAGACATCGTACGTGCAATTGAAGCAACCAAATTGGGGTCAAGGTCGCTGACTTGCGCGGCTGTTTCCAGATTGGCACAGAATTTTTCAAGCCGTTCCTTTGAGAACACGATGCCCAGCGTTTCCGCGGCAATCTCCAAGAACCGGTGAGCTTCATCGACGATGACCACATCGGCTTTGTGCAGTATCCCGAATTCGTCATCCCATTGCTGAGTGACCGCGAGACTGAGAAGATTGTGGTTAACGACCAGCACATCAGCCCGCTGCGCCTCGTTTCTCGCCTGATTGGCGAAGCAATCCTTCCAGAAATTGCAGTGTGGACCGACGCAGGTCTCCGCGGTTGCCGTCATCAGCTGACGCTCACTCTCGCGCATTTCATATTCGGAAATATCACCGTCGCCGCGCTCCATCACCCACTCATAAACCCGCTTGATCTTGCTGCCAAAATTCAAAAGGTCTGCCTGTTTAGTGGCCTGATCGTGACGCAGCAGACAAAGATAATTCGACCGTCCTTTCAGTATCTTTACCTTGGGATAGATTCCAAGCGTATCACAGACTTGCGGAATGTCTTTCTGAAACAGCTGTTCCTGCAGATACTTGGTGCGCGTTGAGATGATGGTTTTCTTTTTGTTGAGCAATGGCGGGACCAGGTAGGCAAAGGTTTTGCCAGTACCGGTGCCCGATTCAACCAGTGCGACCTGCCCGGCCTGAATGGCTGCTTCAACCGACTCTGCCATCTCCCTTTGGCAGTCGCGCACAGAAAACCACTTGAGCTTGTGCGCGAATGGACCCTGCGGCCCTAGTGTTTCGAAACTGGTCGGCATGCCAGGCGCCAAGTCAACACCGTGATGCAGATTGCCCGGGCCTGCAGGAAATAAAGGCGACTGCTACGCCGCGAGCCGGTCCCAAAAGGACTTGATGCGTTGCGTCCAGTTATTCTGATTGGGCGAATGGCGGGCGCCGCCTTTCTCAATCAGTTCATCGAATTCCTTCAGCAACGCCTTTTGTTTGCCGGTCAGTCCGACCGGCGTCTCAACGACCAGCTTACAGAAAAGATTACCAATCTCGCTGGCTGCGCGGACATTACGAATCCCCTTGCCTCTGAGTCGCACCACCTTGCCCGATTGAGTTTCAGGGCGAACCTTTAGATTGGCGCGTCCGTCAAGTGTCGGAACTTCGACAGTCCCGCCCAGTGTCGCGGTACCAATGCTGATTGGCACCTCGCAGTAAATGTCGTTGCCGTCGCGCTGAAAGATCGAGTGCGGTCGAATGCGGATTTGAACATACAGGTCGCCAGGCGCCACGCCTGCCCGGCCTGCTTCGCCCTTGCCGGCTATCCTGATTTGATTGCCATGATCAATGCCGGCTGGGATTTGTATGGCAAGGCGTGTGGTCTCATGCATCCGGCCCTGTCCATCACACTTCGGGCACGGGTCGGTGATGACCGTACCCTGTCCGTGACACGCCGGGCAGGTTTGCTGCAGGGTAAACCCCAGCTGCTGCATGCGCACCTGTCCGTGTCCGCCGCAGGTCCCGCAGGTGCCTGGACGCGAACCCCGACGGGCGCCTGTGCCATCACAGCCATCACAGCCAACCATTCTTGGCACATTTATCTCGGTTTCAACGCCGTGCACGGCATCTTCAAGGTCAATGTCAAGCGCATATTTGAGATTCGCACCCTGCGCCTGGCGGCTCGACTGTCGTCCGCCGCCAAAAATATCGCTGAAAAGATCCCCGAAGATATCGCCGAATCCGGCGCCGCCGGCACCGGAGAATCCAGAAGCCGCAAACCCTTCGAGCCCGTCGTGCCCAAAGCGATCATAACGGGCCCGGGCGTCCGTGTCCATGAGCACTTCACAGGCCTCTTTCGCTTCCTTGAACTTGGCCTCTGCTTCCTCAAGATTGTCCTGATTACGGTCCGGGTGATATTTCATCGCCAGGCGTCGATACGCCTGCTTTATATCGGATTCAGAAGCGTTCTTCTGAATACCAAGCACCTCGTAGTAATCACGCTTAGACATGGCAGGTTTTTCTGTGGCAGTCGAGTCCCTGACTATCTTGTATCCTGGTCGTCTCGCACCTCTTCAAAGTCGGCATCAACAACGTCATCATTGGTGCTCGAATCAGATCCCGAATCAGTGCCGGTTTCAGCACCGCCCTGACCTTGCGATTGGGTGTAGGCTTTAGCAGCCAGTGCATGGCTTGCTGTACCCAGCGCTTCAGTCTTGGTCTTGATCTCGTCCGTATCGGCATCCGCTGCCAGGGCAGCCTCAAGGTCGCTAATGGCTGACTGAACGGCAGTTTTTTCCGACTCGTCAACCTGCTCGCCCAGATCTGTCATGGTTTTTTGGACTGAGTGAATCAGCCCTTCAGCCTGATTGCGCGCATCCACCTTGTCACGCTGCAGACGATCTTCATCGGCATGTTCCTCGGCTTCGCGCACCATGCGTTCGATTTCCGCCTCATCCAAGCCTGAACTCGACTTGATCTCGATTCGGTTTTCTTTGCCGGTGGCCTTGTCCTTGGCCGATACGTGCATGATGCCGTTGGCATCGATATCGAAGGTCACCTCGATCTGCGGCATCCCCCGCGGCGCCGGCGGAATGTCAGATAAATCAAATCTGCCCAGCGATTTGTTGTGCTGCGCCATCTCCCGTTCACCTTGAAGAACGTGCACTGTAACCGCAGTCTGATTATCGTCTGCGGTGGAAAACACCTGGGTTTCCTTGGTCGGTATCGTGGTGTTTTTCTTGATCAGTTTGGTCATCACCCCGCCCAGGGTCTCAATGCCCAGCGACAGTGGCGTAACATCGAGCAGCAGCACGTCCTTGACGTCACCGCCGAGCACGCCACCCTGGATCGCGGCACCGGCAGCAACCGCTTCATCCGGGTTGACGTCTTTGCGAGCATCCTGACCAAAAATCTTGGCAACGGTCGACTGTACCTTGGGCATACGGGTCTGCCCGCCAACCAGGATGACATCATCAATTTCCGACGCAGAAAGTCTGGCATCTTTGAGTGCAGTCTTGCACGGCTCGACAGTTCTTGCAATCAGGTCATCAACCAGTGACTCCAGCTTGGCTCGGGATACTTTGTAGTTCAGGTGTTTCGGACCGGACTGATCGGCAGTGATGTATGGCAGGTTCACCTCGGTCTGCGAACTGGAGGACAGCTCAATTTTGGCTTTTTCCGAGCCCTCCTTGAGCCGCTGCATGGCAAGCGGGTCGCCGCGCAGATCCATACCCTGATCCTTCTTGAACTCATCTGCGAGATAGTCAATCAACCGGCGGTCGAAGTCCTCACCGCCAAGGAAGGTGTCACCGTTGGTAGACAGCACCTCAAACTGGTGTTCACCGTCCACCTCGGCAATTTCAATGATTGAGATGTCGAATGTTCCACCGCCCAAGTCATAGACTGCGATCTTTCTGTCGCCCTGCTGCTTGTCCAGACCGTAGGCCAATGCAGCTGCGGTCGGCTCGTTGATGATTCGCTTGACTTCGAGCCCGGCAATTTTACCGGCATCCTTGGTGGCCTGGCGCTGCGAATCATTGAAGTAGGCCGGGACCGTAATTACAGCACCCGTCACCTCGCTGCCAAGATAGTCTTCAGCAGTCTGTTTGAGTTTTTGCAAAATTCGCGCAGCAACTTCCGGCGGCGCCATATCCTTATTGTCGGCTTCCACCCAGGCATCACCGTTGGCGGCCTTGATGATCTTGTAGGGCATGAGTTCGAGGTCCTGCTGGACTACTTTTTCGTTGAACTTGCGCCCGATCAGTCGTTTGACCGCGAATAAAGTGTTGTGCGGATTGGTCACTGCCTGACGTTTCGCTGACTGTCCCACCAGCACTTCATCGTCGGTGTAAGCAACAATCGAAGGTGTTGTTCGATCACCCTCGCGATTTTCAATTATTTTTGCACTGCCGCTGCCTTCGTAAACCGCCACACAGGAGTTGGTGGTTCCAAGGTCAATGCCAATAATCTTGCTCATGTTTCACTCCCAGATCATTAAGCAAAAGTTAAATGTTTGTTGAAATAGATTCTTATCGGTCTAAATAGGGTTCTATGTGTAAAAATCAAGCACTTTGAGGTCCATCGTCTGCAACGTCGCCCGACGCTTCGGCAGAGGGTTCAGTTTGCGGTATGCTGGCCGATACGATCACCGACGCGGCACGCAGCAAACGATCATGAATCATGTACCCCGGCCGAAAAACCTCATAGATGTGATTGGGTGCCATATCTGCACTCGGTACCGAAGCCATCCCGGCGTGTTTGTTAGGGTCAAAGGGGTCACCAACTTCGGGTTCGATTTTACGAATCGATGCTTTTTCGAACACACTCAAAAGCTGTTTCCGAGTCAGCTCAATACCTTCCCGAATTGACTCGTTATCTGCTGCCTGGTCAATCTCGCAGGCTTTGTCCAGGCTCTCCATCACTTCGAGCAACGCTCTGGCAAATTTGTCTATCGCAAATTTGCGGGCCTTTTCAAGCTCTGCCGCGTTGCGCTTGCGAAGATTGTCAAGCTCGGCAACCGCCCTGAGGTACGTTTCGCTCTTGTCTGCCAACTGCTGATTCAGATCTTCAATTTCTGATCGCAAAATATCTTCAACAAACTCAGCCGATTCATGTGACGCGGTGGACTCAGCTGTGGCACTGCCTTGAGCTTGTTCATCCTGTTCCACAATCACTTCGATTGAGTCATCGTTTAATTCATGTTTTTCCTGCTTTTTTTTACCCATAGACATTCCCATAAAATCAGTTTGCCTGGTTGCGCAATGAATCGAGAGACAAGATAAGTCTCAAAACAAAGAATTCAAGAACCAAAGAGTAAGTTTTTAGTTCTGATTCAGGTGGGTCAACGCGTTGCTCAGCATTTTCGCGGTGACATCGACAATCGGAATAACCCGATCGTATGGCATCCGCGTCGGACCAATGACACCAATCGCACCGAGGCTTTGGCCTTCCATTTCGTACGGTGCGGTAATCACGCTGCAGTCATCCAAACCATCATAGCCGGACTCACTGCCAATGAATATTGACACCCCGCGTGCCCGAACACTCTGGTCAAGCAGGCTCAGCAGCGAGTGGCGTTTTTTGAAGGTTTCAAATATTTTCTTGATTTTTTCGATTGCCGCGAAGTCCGGCACGTTCAGCAAGTTCGCCTCGCCGCTTAGAACGACATCATCTTCAAAACGGTCATCGCGATCAAACACCCGATTGGCAATCGTAATGGCTGTGCGCATTAGCTTGTCAATCTGCTCGCGATCGCGTTTCATCTCCTTGACAAGAATTTCCTTGACCGCACCCAGGGATTTGCCGCGGTAGGTTTCGTTAAAGTAATTAGCCGCTTCAGTCAACTCTGCCGCCGAGTACTTCCTGTGGTTGCTGATCACCCGGTTTTGCACCGTACCGTCTTCGGTCACCAAAATGACCAATGTGCGATTGCTTGTCAGGCGCACGAACTCGATTTGCCGAAATTTCGAAGACGAAGCATCCGGCAGGAAAACAATACCTGCAAACTGCGTCACTTCGGACAGCAAGGTCGAAGCCGCCATCATTAATTCTTTGGCATCTGTCTGTTCATTGAGGCGGTATTGAATTTCCAGCTCCTTGGCGGCGCGCAACGGACGAACCGTTAACAGGGTGTCGATAAACAGTCGATATCCCAGGGCCGTCGGTACCCGTCCGGCAGAGGTGTGTGGCGACTGAATCAGGCCCAGCTCTTCAAGGTCGGCCATGACGTTCCTGATGGTCGCCGCACTGAGCGCCAGTCCGGGCTCATGAGAAAGCGTGCGCGAGCCGATCGGCTGCCCCTGCTCTATGAAGCGCGCAATCAGCAGCCTTAGCAAGGTCTCGGATCTTTCGTCGAGATTCAGATTGATTACGTTCTGATTTGTTGCCGGCATTTAAAAATTATTCCATACGAATTGACTCGAATCTGACAGATTTCATCGTTAATGAAATTAGTATAAACCGAATGTAAGCCGATGGGAATTGCGTCCGGGTGTCTTTTGTTCGATTGAGGCATCACTAAACGATCAATATATTGCGAGTATTTGCCGCCCGGCAGTACTCCATTTCACCCGGATTTTCCGACACCTTTGCAGTTTTCAAACTGCGTCTCGAACAGACACGTGCAGCCAGGATTACTCGTAAATTAGTCTGTTGCGGTCATGTAAAATTGAATATGTTAGTTGCAAAATAGCGTCGGTAAGTCGCTCAGGCGATGCTTGGCGAGTTTAGATTCTGTCTGACGATGTGCTGATGTCCGTCGCTAAATTCGCGCGGCCTTGAGGCCGATCAATGCCATTCACCAGGCGCGCAGTAAACGACCAGACAGTTAATTGACGTCAGAACACGTACCGCCGCGAATTCAATTTCATATAACACTCGACAGGATTTGTTTTCTCTGAAGTTTTGCAGGCACTAAAACCATCGATGATTGTCAACGTAATTTGACATTAACGGGTTAATGCGTCTGGTCTGTCGAAATTCAGAGTTGAATAAAAGGGGAAGTTCTCGGTTGATCAATCAGCGCTGCCTGTCAACTTTAAAAGTCATGAAGAAGTTCAAATTAATCGGCATATTTGGAAACTTTGAAGTCGCCGCGGTGGCTGAGGTTGCAGCACAAGTAACCGACATACTTGCGCGGCACAGTGTCGGCTACGAACAGTACACATCGCCGGTCGGTGACTTTACCGAACTCGACGGCATCGATAATCCAATGCTCGACCTTGCCGTGGTGATTGGCGGCGACGGCACATTCATGAACGTCGCGCGTCGAAGAGCCGGCCACGACGCACCCCTGCTTGGTGTCAATCTGGGCAGACGAGGTTTTCTGACAGATGTTGCGGTACGTGAAATCAGCGAATCCTTCGAACAGATGCTAAAGGGTAATTTTCAAATCGAAACCCGCATTTTGCTGGAAGCATCGCTAAGCTCGAATGATGCTGACAACGACAAGCGGGCATTTAGCGCACTGAACGACATCGTCGTTTACAAGACCAACTTCGGGCGTCTGCTGGATTTCAGAATCTCGGTCGACCGTGAATTTGTAACCGCACTTCGCGCAGACGGCGTCATTGTTGCGACACCGACCGGCGCCACTGCCTACGCATTGTCTGCCGGCGGACCGGTTCTATACCCCAGTTTACCGGCAATTGAGCTCGTACCAATCAGCCCTCACACTCTCACTCAGCGACCGGTCGTTGTCAGTGATACCAGCGTCTTTGATATTGAGCTCTTAAATGCGGAATCCGGCAACGCGAATCTAGTCGTGGATGGACATGTTCGTCGGGAGCTAACGGGCCGAGAAATAATCACTGTCCGACGATCAGACCTGTCAATTGATTTTGTCAGAATTCAGGGTCACACATTCTTTAATGCACTGCGACACAAACTGGGCTGGGGTGTCTAGTCCACCCGTGAATCTGATGGCATGATCAAGTCGCTGTATATCAAAAATTACCTGCTAATTGAAGAAGTCCAGATTGACTTTGAAAGCGGTCTTACGGTCATCACGGGTGAGACCGGCGCGGGTAAATCCCTGATTATTGACTCCATCGAACTGGCCATCGGCGCGCGGGCGGACTCCGGCATCGTACGCCGCGGATGCGACAAGGCAGAGATTTTTGTCACCTTTGACGCGGACCGCGAGGGTGTTCAGGAATGGCTGCACGAACACGATATGTATGAAGGGAGCGAAGCGATTCTGCAGCGTATTATTTTTCGTGATCGACCATCGCGCGCTTACCTCAACTCCCGTCCCCTAACGCTGAACAGCATTCGGGATATTGCATCCCGAATTGTTGCCATCCACGGCCAAAGCGAACATCAAACCCTGCAAAAGCCCGCAACTCAGCGCGACATACTTGATGGCTTTGGTGATGGACTTGACACGGCACGAAAAGTGTCTGAACTGGCGTCTGCTATCCGACGCGCGGAAACTGAAAAAGCGGGTCTGGAAGACAGGTTCCGAACGTTGAATGACAAGCTCGACTTGCTGCAGCACCAATTCGACACACTCAAGCAGCTCGAACCAGCGGCCGGTGAATTTTCCGAATTGAAAGCGGAGCACATCAAAGTGACACATGCCAGTGAACTGGCCGCCACTCTGGGCGAGATTTCCTACCAGTTGTTTTATTCGGATGACATGACGGTTAGCAACACCCTGGCCGAGTCTGTCAGGCGAATTGACAAGTTGCTTGATGTGGACGATTCGCTTGCGCAGTTTAAGGAGCTCCTCTGCGAAGCTCAAATGCGGGTTGATGATGTGGCGCGTGAGCTCAACGTCATTTCTGAACGAACCGAATTTGATCCTGCACGGATTGGCATGCTCGAAGAGCGGATGGCAGCGCTCCAGCAGCAGGCCAGAATTCATGGTGTTGACGCTGATTTGCTGCCGGATACTGCGGCTGCTCTCGGTGCTCAAATTGACGAGATAGAAACGGCACTTGGTGAAGTTGCCAGCAGCGACGAAAAACTCAGTCAACTGAAAGCGGAACATCGGTCCACCTCGGCGACACTGACCGAAAAACGAAAAAAAGCCGCACGCAGACTAGGCGCAGCGGTGACTGAAAACATGCAGTATTTGGGCATGGCAGACGGTGAATTCAGTGTGGACTTGATTGCTGAAGAGCCTGATACGTTTGCTGGCTTTGGTCATGAAACTGTTCGCTTTGTCGTCTCAACTGCACCTGGACAGGAGCCTGGCCCCTTAGCTTCGGTTGCCTCTGGCGGTGAGCTCTCGCGACTCAGTCTGGCTATTCAGGTCGTAGCCGCCAATGTCACGCAAGTGCCTTCGGTCGTGTTCGATGAAATTGATGTTGGCATCGGTGGCAAGGTCGCCGAGCGCGTGGGCCGGTTGCTTCGCACACTCGGCAAATCGTTGCAGATATTCTGCGTTACGCACTTGCCGCAGGTCGCTGCCAAGGGCGACCAGCAACTGAATGTAACGAAGAGCACCAGATCAGCGTCCAACATTCAGATTCAGCGACTGGACGAACAACAGCGCGTTAAGGAGATAGCAAGAATGCTTTCGGGTGCTAAAATAACGGCTCGTACTACTGAACACGCCAGGGAACTGCTTACTCAGAGTGGAATATGATTCACCTTGCCCGACAGATTCAACCTGAACACATCGTTCGGGATGCAACGATTGCAGATGTTGACAGCATTTTTGCACTAATGCGCACGTACACCGCTACCGGTGTGCTGCTGCCGCGCTCGAAAGCAGATATTTGTGACAACGTGTTGAAGTTCAGCGTAATCGAGTATGACGGCGAAACTGTCGCCTGTGCAGCACTGGAGATTTTTACGTCAGAGTTGTGTGAAATCAGGAGCCTTGTGGTCGATGAACGCAGCAGCCGCAGTGGCTTTGGACGCATGCTGGTTGAAGAATTAATTTGCAAGGCCAATGTTCTTGGACTCAAACGAATTATGGCGTTGACGTATGTTCCGGAATTCTTTCACAATTTGGGCTTTACAACCGTACGAAAGGAAATTTTTCCGGAGAAAGTCTGGGGTGTTTGCGTCAAGTGCCACAAATTCAACGACTGTGATGAAATCGCAGTTGTTAAAAATATATCCTGACCCGTTTTCGCCAACTAACTGCCAGCAAATTCAATGACAGCGAAGTCTATTCGATCTATTTTGATCTGTATCTGCCTAAGCGGCGTTCTAATCGCCGGATGCACGGTATATCGACCGGAAATTCACCAGGGACAAAACGTTGAGCCAGAAGATGTTGAACTGGTAACTCAAGGGATGAGTCCTGCTGAGGTTCTGGACATTCTCGGTACTCCGCTCGTAACCGATGTCTTTAACCAGGAGCGTTGGGATTACGTTTATAACGCTTACGATCGTGACCAAAATCAAACCGATCTCAAACGGGTTAGCATTTTCTTTAAAGACGGTGTTGTTGAAAGCGTACAAACCGATACCCAGCTGGCAAGTCCTGATGATGATGTCGATTACATAGCCGAGCGACGAGGCAAGCGCAAGGGGTGGTTCAAATCAACCAGGCAAAAGTTCTCTGATTTTTTTCAGCGTGAGAACGAAGAGGAAGGTGCCGAGGCAACCGATGCTCAAAACGAGCTCGTTGTCGAAGATGAAGCAACTCTCGACAATGAAGAAGTTGCAGAAGACGAAGAAGCGATTAAAGAAGAAATCGCTGATGAAATAGAACCTGATACTCAGGAAGCGCAGGCCGCGGACGAAGTCAGTGACACCACCGAAACGCCCACCAAGAGCAATGGCTGGTTTAAGTCGATTGGGCAAAAGTTTTCCAATTTCTTCAACCGGAAAGATAAAGACGAATCAGAAAATAGCACTGAAGAAGATAACAGCACTGAAGAAGATAACTGAATCAGGAAAACGTAAAGTCTTTCGCTCCCCTCCAACATTACCTCCATTTACCGAAGCAGGTCTGTAGCCTGCAAACTCAGAATCGCCAACCGATATTACCAGATGCTTGCGTATT
>JAJDZL010000091.1 GCA_022824665.1 Gammaproteobacteria bacterium
CCCCAAAACAAGCTGTCTCAAGTACCATTTAAAACATGCAAATTAGCACCCTGAATTTCCTCGATTTCAACATAATATTCAACTTATCTGGACGGTTCGAGCCAGCTGCAGAAACTGGCAGGAAGTTTGCGCATTTTGCGCGCACCAGTCAGTGAAACTCACACCATCTGGATTAACCACAAATCATTTAGCTTTAACCAGAAGAACACTTCGCTTATGTCGAGCAATGAGCCCTTGCTAACCGCCCAGGATGTAGACCCGGTTGAGGTGCACCAGGCACTCCAGCCCTTTCCGATTCTGCTGGTCTGCGATCACGCGGGCGCGGCAGTCCCGCAAAAACTCATGCACAACATGCCATCGGCTGACGACATGGCGCGGCACATTGCAATCGATGTCGGTGCCCGGCAGCTTGCCATAACCATCGCCCGGCAACTCGCTGCAACACTGGTGTTGCAGCGCTATTCAAGGCTCGTGATCGATATGAATCGGCCGACAGATTCTCATGAGCTTTGTCCCGCAGTCAGCGACGAAACTGTCATTGGATTTAACCAAAATCTAACTGCAGACGATCGGCGCGCCAGGATCAGTGAAATCTTTACGGTCTATCACAACCGTATTGCAGCAATTCTCGATGCAGACGATCACCCGCCAGCCGCACTTTTAGCCATACACAGCTTTACGCCTCAGCTTCGCAATCAGGCGCCGCGCAGCTGGCATGTCGATCTGATTTCGCGCAGCTCAACCAACATCGCCCTCAAGGTGCAGCAAGCTCTGCAGCATCAACAGCCGCAACTCAGCATCGGCGTGAATGCTATTTTCAAAGTATCAGAAAAAAGTGACTACACACTTCGCACCCACGGCGAAGCTCGCAGCCTGCCGTGTCTTTCAATCGAGGTGCGCAACGACTTGCTGTGTGACCACAACGAAATTACACGTTGGGGAAAAATGCTCGCGGATATCGTACCGCGCGCATTCGCCGACGATATTCATTACGGCTGATTTCGAGGATACTGCAGCGTTGATTGATCCGGTCTTCGCACCCCTGACTCGCACCACGAATCTGTATGCCGATCCTTCGGGCGATTGTTATCGCGTCGGATTTCCGGTTAATGCGAATATCGCAGCTGACACAATTGGCCGCTACGCATCACGCGGTGAGGACAATCGCATCGCACTCATTCATGAGCACCCGGACCTGACGTGTGAGTCCTATACCTATGCTGAACTCGACTTGCTCGCGGCAAAACTCGCTGTTTCACTCATCGACCTTGGTATCGAACGCGGTGACCGGGTTGCCGTTCATACCGCGCAAAGCCCACAAACTGCAATCGCTTATATGGCGGTATTTAAGCTCGGTGCCATTTTAGTCACCATGTCACACCTGGCAGGCCCGGAAGCTGCCACACATATTCTTAAGGACTCCAAAGCCAAACTCATCATTACCCATTCCGATTATTGGGCAACACTCCGCGCAAGCGCTCGCGAACTTGATTTTTTGCAGCACCGGATCGTCTGCGGCAGACCCGAGGCTGGTGAAATTCCTTTTGAAGATTGCCTGTCGGTATCTGCCAGCGGATTCGAACCGGTTGTTACCGCGACTGAAGACCCCGCCGTTCTCATGTATACCTCCGGTGCGACCGGCAAGCCAAAGGGAGTACTGCTGGCGCATCGAAGTGGGCACGCCTACCGGCCGACACTGAATCTTGTTTACAACCTCGATCTCGACACACCGGGCTCGGTGTTCTGGACGCCATCGGATTGGGCATGGAGCGGCGGGATGTATGATCTGTGTCTACCTGCCTGGCAACATGGACACACAGTCATTTCAACCAACCGGCGGTTTTCCGCAAACTGGGCATTTGAGTTCATGGCGCGCCATCAGGTAACCCATTCATTCCTCACCGCAACCGCACTCAAACGCCTGGCCGAAGTACGCGATCCGCGCTCAAAGTGGAATCTTGCGATGCGCGTCGTCTGCACTTCGGGTGAAAGCCTGCCAAGCGACATCCTTCGCTGGTGTGAGGAAGAGTTCCAAATTGTCTGTAATGAGCTATACGGGCTGACTGAGTTTACCGACATGATCGGCTGCTGCAAGCGCCTGTTCCCCACCAAACCTGGCTCAATGGGCAAGGCGTTTCCCGGCCGTCGGGTCGCGATCATCGACGAAAACGGCATTGAACAGGAAGACGGCGTTGAAGGTGAGATCGCGTCAGCACTGGAAGATGATCCGACACTGATTCTTGGCTACTGGGGAGAACCCGGCGTACCGGCAAGTCTCAGACTTGGCAAGTGGCTGCGCACCAATGATCTTGCTGTACGCGATAAGGATGGCTATTTCTGGTTCAAGTGCCGCAAGGATGACCTCATCAAGAGCGCGGCGTACCGTATAGGCCCGAACGAAGTCGAGGATGTGCTGGTTTCACATCCCGATGTCGCTGAAGCAGCCGTGGTGGGTAAACCGGATGCGGAGCGAGGCACCGTCGTGATGGCTTTCGTGCGACTTGCTGACGGAATCGCCAAAAATGATGCGACCCGAAAACGGCTCCAGCAGTATGTCAAGCACAATCTCGCTGCCTATGAGTACCCGCGTAGAATCGAATTTGTCGACACATTCCCAATGACTTCAACGGGCAAGATCAAGCGCGATGTTTTGAGAAATCGAGCGGCAGAAACAGGCCAGCGAAAATGACTGAACAATCGATTTATCAGCCACTCACCGCGTTTACCAACCTTTACCGTGAGCCCGCCCAAGGTCAGTACCGCGTTGGCATCCCGCTGAATGCCAATATTGCCGCCGACACCATTGCATTTCACGCCCGCGGGCCGAGGGCTGACCAGACCGCCTTAATTCACGAAAATCCCGATCAGTCAATCGAGCGATACAGCTTCGCTGAGCTGGACGAGCTCGCCACTCGCCTGGCAAACGCCTTGGCCGAACTGGGTGTCAAACCGGGACAGCCGATTGGCATTCATACTGCGCAAAGCCCGCAGACTGCAATCTCTCACATGGCGCTTTACAAGCTCGGCGCGGTCGCCCTGACTCTATCGCACCTTTATGGTCCGGATTCGATCGCACATATTCTGCATGATACGGGCGCAAAGGTCATTATCACGAACTCCGATTACTGGTGTGCGATGCGCAGCGCTTTGCCAGCGTCGCTAAAGCTCCGCCACCGGATCGTCTACGGAGAACCTGTCGCCGGCGAAATTGACTTCAATGACTGTCTCAAGCATCCCGCAAACACTTTCGAACCCGTAGTTACGCAATCAAACGACCCGGCCATACTAATGTATACCTCGGGTTCGACCGGTCAACCCAAGGGGATGCTGCACGCCCATCGGATCATTCATGCGAATGTGCCGACTTACACCCTCGCCTATAACCTGGAACTGAATCGGCCCGGTGCCGTATTCTGGACACCGACCGACTGGACCTGGGTGGGCGGCATACTCGGCACCGCGCTGCTTGCCTGGCAGCACGGTCAGACTGTTGTATCAACCAACCATCGATTCAGTGCCGAGCGGACACTTGAACTGATGGAGCGCCACGGTATCACCCATTCACTGATGACACCTACTGCGCTGAAGCGAATTGCCGAGATAACGCGTCCACGCGCGCGCTGGCAGCTCAAAGTGCGGGTGATCTGCACCGGCGGTGAAAGCCTGCCGGCCAGGGTGTTGAAGTGGATCGAAGATGAACTCGATGTCGCCTGTAACGACTTTTACGGCCTGACTGAGTGTAATCACATGATCGGCTGCTGCAAGCGGCTTTTTCCAACTGTACCAGGTTCGATGGGCCGCGCCTATCCGGGACGCAGCGTAGCCATCATTGATGAGACGGGTTCGCCAAAACCGACCGGTACAATTGGAGAAATTGCATCCTGGCTGCCGGACGATCCAAGTCTGTTCCTCGGCTACTGGGGTGAGCCCGGGGTGCCCGAAAAAATGCGTATCGGCAACTGGGTACGCTCCGGCGACCTCGCGTACTGCGACGAAAATGGCTATTACTGGTACCAGGGACGCAATGATGATCTCATCAAGAGCGCCGGCTACCGGATCGGGCCCAGTGAAGTAGAAGACACATTGACGGCACACCCGGATGTCGCCGAGGCAGTCGTCGTCGGCAAACCTGACCGCAGCCGCGGCGCGGTTGTCATGGCTTATATTCGCCTGGCAACAGGAGTTAACCAGGATGAGCAGACAAAAATACGACTCCAACAGCATGTAAAAAAGCATCTTGCCGTGTATAAGTATCCCCGTGTAATTGAGTTTGTGGATTCTTTTCCGCTCACCAGTTCCGGAAAAATCAGGCGCAGAACACTCCGGGAGCGGGCCGCTGAGATGGGGGTAGACAAATGACAGAGAATCAAATTTACCAGCCGCTGACCGAGCTTACCAATCTTTATCGCGACCCTGGCGGCGATCGATATCGTATCGGCATGCCGCTTAATGCCAATATCGCGGCAGATACCGTCGGTCGATTTGCCAAGGGTGACAGACGCGATCACCTGGCCCTGATTCACGAAAATCCGGACGGGTCGCTCGAAAAATACACCTTTGCCGAACTCGACAGTCTTGCCTGTCGATTCGCCGTATTTCTGACTGAGCTCGGTGTCGTACCTGGCCAACCGGTCGCAATTCATACCGCACAAAGCCCGCAAACCGCCATTGCCCACCTGGCAATCTATAAAATCGGTGCGGTCGCGATGACCCTGTCGCACCTTTACGGTCCGGATGCGGTTGCCCACGTGATCAACGATTCGGGCGCTTCTGTAATCGTGACCAACTCGGAGTACTGGGCTTCGCTCAGAGAGCGCTTAAGCACACTTGAATCACTCAAGCACCGAATCGTCGCAGGCGACGCAAAACCGGGCGAGATCAGATTTTCTGACTGCCTGACGGCTTGTGCTGATGAGTTTGAGCCGGTCGTTACCGAAACAGAAAGTCCCGCACTTTTGATGTATACCTCCGGTTCAACCGGCATGCCCAAGGGGCTCGTCCACGCGCATCGAATTATTCATGCCTATCTGCCGAGTCTCACCCTGATCTACAACCTGGAACTTGATTATCCGAATGCGGTTTTCTGGAGTCCTGCGGACTGGGCGTGGGTTGGCGGGCTGCTGGACCTGGTCCTGCCTGCCTGGCAACACGGTCAGACGGTGGTTTCGAGCAATCACCGATTCAGTGCCGAGTGGGCATTCGAGTTTATGGAACGCCACGGCGTTACCCATTCCTTCATGACACCGACTGCACTCAAACGCATTGCCGAGGTGCGCGAACCGCGCCGCCGCTGGCAGCTCGCAACCCGCGTCATCTGTACCGGTGGTGAGAGCCTGCCGGGCGAGGTCATGCGCTGGGCTGAGGACGAGTTTGGCATTGTTTGTAACGAATTCTACGGCCTGACTGAATTCAATCACATGGTCGGCTGCGCCAAATTGCTGTTTGAACCGATACCCGGCTCGATGGGCATGGCATTTCCCGGGCGCACCGTGGCGATCATTGATGACGACGGCAATCCCCAGCCGGATGGCGTAGCCGGGGAAGTTGCCTCCTGGCTGCCCGACGACCCCACCCTGTTTCTGGGTTACTGGGGCGAGCCCGGGGTGCCCGAACGAATGCGTATTGGCAACTGGCTGCGTTCCGGTGATCTCGCGGTACGCGACGAGAACGG
>JAJDZL010000002.1 GCA_022824665.1 Gammaproteobacteria bacterium
CTACATGCCCTGGCAAGTGTTTCAACCGGCAGTCCGGCGCCAAACAGTTTAACGGGCGTACCAACGCCTGCTTGAGGAATGGCACCAAGGTCGATTGCAAATGAATCCATTGAGACGCGACCGATGAGTCTTGCGCGCTGACCGCCAACCAGCACACAGGCACTGTTGGAACCACTCAATTTAAATCCGTCACCGTAGCCGCAAGCGACAATCCCGAGCGTGGTTTGTCCCGGACTTTTCCAGGTGAGACCATACCCGACACCGTCTCCTTCGCTGAGCTGCTTTACAGCAATAATGGTCGAATAAAGATCCATCGCCGGCTGTAAATTCAGCTCACAGGCGGGAATATCTGCAAAGGGTGACACACCGTAGAGCATGATTCCCGGACGAATCCACCCTGCCCTGCTGGCCGGCCATTTCAGTATGCCGGCCGAGTTAGCCATACTTGTCGTTCCGCGCCAGTCGGCGCTGAGCTTATTGAACCTGTCAATCTGCAACCCGGTGAAATTAGAATTCGTGTCATCTGCTGAGGCAAAGTGTGTCATCAGCCCGGTGATTTTGAGTGCTTTAATTGCCCTGGCTCTGGCTAGCGTTTGAGTGTAATCCTCAACCGCGAAGCCCAGGCGGTTCATGCCGGTATCGAACTTGATCCACACCGAAAGGTGATCAATCCGGGCCGATTCGAGCAAGCTAAACTGCTCGTTGCAGTAGATGACCGGATCAATTGCATGAGCCCCAAGCAGTGCAACGTGCTCTTTTGAATAAAAGCCCGACAGCAGACAAACCGGTTTGACTATCGAGGCTTCCCTGAGTTCGATCGCCTCTTCAATACTCGCCACCGCAAACCCGTCAACCGCAGATTCAAGCAAAGTGGCAACTCGGCGCAGGCCGTGTCCGTAGGCATCTTTTTTAATCACCGCCATCAGGCGGTTTGAAGGTGCGTGTGCGCGGGCGACCGACAGGTTATGCAATATTGCAGAAGAGCAGACAGAGCCATATACGCGCGGGCGCATCATTCGACTCTCAGCATTGAATTCTTTTGGTTTGGCAGGAGCAGCTCGGCAGCCGGCTACTCGTCGTAATCATACGAGGACATGTTTTCGAAGCGCGTACACTCCTTGACGAACATCAGCTGAACGTTACCGGTGTCGCCATTTCGATGCTTGCCGATAATGATCTCCGCTTTACCGACATCATTCGTCTTCGCGTCATAAACCTCATCGCGATAGACAAACAATATGAGATCAGCATCCTGTTCAATGGCCCCGGATTCGCGCAGGTCCGCCATAACCGGGCGCTTGTTCGAGCGTCCTTCGACGGCGCGACTCAGCTGCGACAGAACGATCACCGGTATATTGAGTTCCTTGGCAAGAAACTTGAGCTCGCGGGTGATATTTGCCACCTCGGTGACGCGGTTATTCTCATTTGACCCCATTTGCAGGAGCTGCAGGTAGTCAACGATTACCAGATCAAGGCCGCCGGTTTCGCGCGCCATGCGTCTCGCCCGCGCAGAGATCTCAAGCGGCGAGATGCCCGATGAATCATCAATGTAGATTTCGGCACCGTTTAGCATATCGTATGCTGCGCTCAGCCTGCTCCAGTTGACATCTGCCTGGTCGCCTTCCCCGAAGTGCCCTTCGCGAATCAACTTTGAGTCGATGCTGCTGAGTGAAGACAGCGATCTTGTCGCAAGCGATACTGCTGACATTTCGAGACTGAATATCGCCACCCTGAGCTTACCCTTAATGGCCGCATGTTCCGCGACATTGAGTGCCAGGGCAGTCTTGCCCATGCCAGGGCGGCCGGCAATAATGACCAGATCCGAGTCCTGAAAGCCGGAGGTAATCGCGTCCAGTTTAGCAAAACCCGATTCAATGCCGGTGATATTGCCGCGTTCCGGATCGTTAAACAGCTCCTCAATGCGCGCAAATGCTTCTTCTGCGGGTTCCTTGACATGATGCAAGCCCTGATTGGACTTGTCGGTTTTACCGATCTCGTAAATCAGGTGCTGTGCCTTGCTTAGAACGTCGTTGGCATTCGCACCCCCTGAGTTGAACACCATTTGCTGAATCTGGCGACCGCCCTTGAGGAGCCTTCGCAATACCGCGCAGTCGTGAACCAGTCTCGCATACGACTTGGTGTTGCCGGCGTAGGGAGTTTCGTTGGCTATTTCAACCAGATATCCAGCACCACCGACCGCTTCAAGCTCGCCAGCCGCTTCCAGTGCAGCTCGCATGGTGACGACATCGACAATTTCCGAACCGGAAAACAGCCGGATCATGGCAGCAAAAATCAATTGGTGCTTTTGCTGATAAAAGTCTTCCGGCGACAGGTAGCCGGCGACTTTTTCAAACTGATCGTTGTCGATCAGAATTGAACCGATCAGTGCCTGCTCTGCATATTTGTGGTTGGGCGGCGCCGGCTGGCTGGCCAACTCGGAATTTTCGTCATAATTTGGCGCAATTGCCAAATTATCAGGTACATCCCGCGGTAAATTGTCCAACGCCACCTGGTAAATTACTCCGCTTCGGCGCCTTCGCCCTCAGCATCGGTGGGTTCGTCGGCTGCCGATTCGCTCGCGCTCGCTTCAGCCTCATCAGCCGCGTCCATCGTTTCCGCCAGCGACGGCACCAGGTCATCAGCAACGACTGCAACGTCAATTTCAAAACTGATTTCGGGATGAATGTTCACGTGTACCTGATACTCGCCTGTGTTCTTGATGTTGCCGTCCGGCATGTCGACTTCGGAGCGCAGAATTTCAGTGCCCTGCTCGGCCGCGGCATCAACGATATCGCCAATTGAAACCGAACCAAAAAGACGGCCTTCATCGTCAATGACGCGCCGTTGAATGGTCAGCTGCCTGATTGCAGTGTCCGCGCGGGCCTTGGCCACATCCAGGCGTTCTTTTTCTTCTTTCACCAGCTCAGCGCGCCGGCTTTCAACCGCCGCCAGCGCTTCAGCTGTAACCCGCACGGCCTTTTGCTGCGGGATGAGGAAGTTTCGCGCATAGCCTGCCTTGACTTCGACTGAATCGCCGAGCTGTCCGAGCTTGGCGATGGATTCCAGCAATATTACTTTCATCGGTCTCCCCCGTGCCTAATGTGAGTCGGTATAGGGGATGAGCGCAAGGTAGCGGGCGCGTTTGATCGAACGCGTCAGCTGACGCTGGTACTTTGCCTTTGTTCCAGTACTGCGACTGGGATAAATCTTGCCTGAATCAGAAATAAAACTTTCCAGAAGATCAACATCCTTGTAGTCGATGTCAGTAATTTTGTTGGTCGTGAAATAGCAATATTTTTTCTTTCTTGCGCGTCGGTTCATGACTGGTTCTCCTCATCTTCATCATCTGCGAGTGCCGGCTCGGATTTATTGTCTTCAGCATTGCTGTCCTCATCCGCGGCCGACTCGTCGGCGGCTTTAGAGGTTGACTCATCTTGGGCCGCAGATGTGGGTTCGTCCGTGGCCTCGGATGCCTCAGCATCAGATTCCGCAGTCTCAGGTTCAACGGCCGCAGCCGCATCTTCATCTGCAGCGGCACCAGCCCCGGTTTCGCTTTCGCCTGCTTCGTCGGCAGCTTCAGAGTCTTTATCAGCTGCTTTCGCGGCTTCGGCTGCCAGTGCGGCCTGTCGTTCCTCTTCGGCTACTCTAGCTTCTTCGGCCTCGCGCTCAGCCTGTTCCTTTTCCTCGATTTGTTTTTTGATAATTTTCTTGAGTACTGGAGACTGCTCGGTAACCGGCCCATCCAGTCGCAGAATCAGGCTGCGAATAATTGAGTCGTTGTAGCGAAATACGTTTTCGATTTCGTCTTTGACCTCGGGTTTGCACTCAATGTTCAACAGGAAATACCCCGCCTTGAACAGTTTCTCAATCGGGTAAGCAAGTTTACGTCGCCCCCAGTCTTCACAACGGTGAACTTTACCGCCGGAATCTTCAACGATTCTGCAGTAACGATTGATGATTTCATCTTGCTGTTCGCTCTGGTCCGGATGCACCAAAGCGACAATTTCATAATGACGCATAGATTAATCTCCTCTCGGATATTAGTCCCACATTACCGGCATTAACGGGACAAGGAGTTGAATGGTTGACCGGAGTAAATAATTTACTTGATTTTGCCCTCGATAACAAGCAAATTTTGCCTGATTTGCTGGACGAAAGAAGTTGCGGTGGTGATCTCGCACACGTTAAATTCGGTAAATTCTCAAACGTTGGCAGCGATTATTTGGTCTTTAGCAAGGGGACTATGTAGATAAGCGCCGATATTCGCCTTGATAATCTCGGCGCTTTCCTACAAATAAATCTAATAACAATCAGTTAATGAGGTTTCACCGATATCAAAGGGCTTAGGCAAAAGCACTTACAGTGCCATGTTGATGAGTTTGCCAGTCGGCACAATATTCGCAACCAAGACACCATCGGTCCGATGGAATCTATTGCGCTTGGTATGGAAGGTAAGCGGCTTACCTACAAGAATACTGATTGCTGATAATGGGTTCGATTCGGGACCAAGGTGGATTCTACAGACATCCGCTGTTAACTTTTTATCTCAGAGTTTTTGTCTTCAGCGTCAGTTTCTACATCATCATCAAATGGTGTATGTAACAACTCATCCCAGCCTGGCTTTGAATCGTCGTTTACGATTTTAAATGGTGAATGTGATGTGATTTTAGAAAACGTTAAGTCAGTATCATTCATAGCACTATTTAACCATTTTGTTGTAATGTATTCCTTTTTTTCAAGAAATTCAATTATGGATTTTACATGAATTGCCCTACCGACATGTAGGTACTGATCTTTTGTATTGAAAACTAGTGGATAGGAGTGTGTGTTAACTTGAATCCCACAAACATTTCCATCCGCATCGACTAAAGGTCATCCGCTCTGTCCTTTAAGGCCTGGAGAACTTGAGGATTTTGACTTTTTGCAGCTGTCTTATTGGCTACACCAATAAAGGCGCATCCAATTCGCGCTTGTGCTGTATCACTTCTAAATACCTGCTGCAGTTATTCAGCAAGAATCTCCATTTTCTGATCAAGGGCTTCTATCCCTACTCAGCCGGTGGATTTACCATCGCATACGCATCGATTTCAATGACCATCGACTCATATGCCAATACCGGCAGTGGGACGCCGGTACTCGCAGGTCCTACAGTTGAAAAGTAAGATGCGCGAATCGGCAGATTGCTGTTGAGATCGGCTGCTCCACAATCGCCCTGATAGACAGCCAGAATTTTGCAAACATCAGCATAGTTCGCACCGAGATCATTCAACAGTGTACCGATGTGATTGAGCTTAGGGCTAACTGGAATCGAGCAATGGCACAGGCTCGACCAGCGAACGGATCAAGTCCGGCTGATTCAAGCGCAGACGCACAATTACCATGGCCAGCATGATGACCATCGACATTCCGATTTTCGCTCTATTTTCGGATTAGTCGTACGACTTCACCAGCATTTGCTCAAGATTTCGTGACGTTTC
>JAJDZL010000232.1 GCA_022824665.1 Gammaproteobacteria bacterium
GGCGGACTCGCGTCAGGCCGTACAACTGCAACCACCATCTGGTAGATGATGTAGAGCCCCACCAGTACCAGTCCCGGAAACAGCGCACCGGCGAAAAGATCGTTAACCGAAACGGCATCGGGTGAAAAGTTGCCCATTGAAAACTGCGCCTGCTGAAATGCACTCGACAGCTGATCACCCAACAGCACCAGCAAAATGGATGGCGGGATGATCTGCCCCAGGGTTCCGGACGCGCAAACTGAACCGCAGGCAAGTGTGGGACTGTAGCCGCGTCGAAGCATCGCCGGCAGCGACAGCAATCCCATGGTCACGACAGTCGCACCAACGATGCCGGTTGAAGCAGCAAGCAGCGCACCAACGATTACGACCGAGTACCCAAGCCCGCCACGAACGCGCCCAAAAAGCCTGCCCATGGTGTCAAGCAGCTCCTCAGCAATTTTGGCGCGTTCAAGCGTAACCCCCATAAAGATAAAGAGCGGTACCGCGACCAATACTTCGTTTCGCATAATCGAGAAAATGCGCTGCGGCAACGCGTTGAGAAATCCAATATCAAAGAGTCCGAACGCAGCCGCAATTAACGCAAACGCAAGCGAACTGCCGGCCAAAGTAAATGCCACCGGAAACCCAATCAGCAGCATGATTACGACCGACAGAAATAGCGCACCGCACAGAAATTCAGCCGAGCTTAGAACTTCCACAGCTATCCCTTTTGAATGATTTCGGAGTGACTGCGCGCAGATAGCGTAACCAGACTTCGAATTGCCAACGCCGCGCCCTCCAAAGCGAGCAGCACTGAAAATACCAGAATGACAGTCTTGAACAGATAAATATAGGGCAAACCAGCCGCCTCAATCGACCCCTCCATGACTGCCCAGGAATTCATCACCAGCGGCCAGGCAAAGTCAAAATTGACAATACAAAAGGGCATAAGAAACACCAGCGCGCCTGTGAGATTGACCCAGGCCCGGCTTCGCTCAGATGCCTCGCGGTAAAAGATATCGAGTCGCACATGACCGTCTTTGACCAGCGTATAACCGGCACCTAGCATAAACAGCAGCCCGTGCATATACCAGATGGACTCCTGCATCTGGATTGAACCGTAGGAGAAGACGTAGCGCATTACAACGACGACAAACTGCATCAGGGTCATGCAAAGCACCAGCCATGCCACTGCACGACCGATAACCATGTTGATCGCACTCAATCCGTCCGCCAACAACAGCAGCACTCGTCGCCGACCTGATACTTTGGCCAGACTTTCGTATCGGGTGCGAATTGACCGAATGGTCTGCTTCGGCTCAGACAAAAGAAAAAGCAACACCGGAAAGGCAAAAAGTGCCGCTACAGTGAGCACCACCAGACCATAAACGATGATGCTGAAAATAAACGGCAACCGCTCCAGAGAATGCCACAATCCCACCAGGTTCAGGTTCAAAATTGCACCGCCGTCTTGTCTGTCAAGGCCCCAAGTTCTTGTTGCCAAATACGAGTTGGCATCGGTAAAATGGCTCCGATCCGCGTATTCCACCAGCCTCAAGACTCAATTCAATCATTCAAAGATTATCGCTTACAATTGACAGGCATTTACCGTTCATATTACATGTAATAAGGAGGAACCTTAAAAATGAAACGTCGTGATTTACTGAAAGGTGGCGCACTAGCCGCCGCAACCGCTGGTGTATCTACACTGGCAGCACCCGCTATCGCGCAGGATCGCGTTGAAATCGCCATGGTGTCTACGTGGCCAAGGGACTTTCCCGGCCTCGGTACTGGCGCGCAAAGATTTGCCCAACGTATATCTGATATCAGCGATGGTCAGTTGCACGTAGAATACTTCGCAGGTGGCGAGCGGGTTGGTCCGTTTGATTCTTTTGATGAAGTTGCCTCGGGTAACGCTCAAATTTACCACGCAGCAGATTACTACTGGAAAGGCAAACATCCGGCCTGGGCATATTTCACAGGAGTGCCATTTGGATTAACCTATACCGAAGCCAATGCGTGGATTCGTTTCGGCGGAGGACAGGAATTGTGGGACGAACTCGCCGGAGAATACGGTCTCAAGAATCTGATGTGTGGTAATACCGGCGTGCAAATGGGCGGCTGGTTCCGCAAGGAAATGGAAAGTGCAGATGACTTCAAGGGTCTCAAAATGCGTATTCCAGGTCTCGGCGGCGACGTGCTGGCCAAGCTCGGCGCATCTCCGGTTTCACTGCCCGGCAGTCAAATCTACGAAAACCTGATCTCTGGCGCAATTGATGCCACCGAATGGGTCGGTCCGTGGAATGATGCGGCGATGAAATTCTATGAAGCGGCGAAATTCTACTACTATCCGGGTATGCATGAACCGTCAGCCGTGCTGGCCGCAGGTATCAACAAAGATTTCTGGGAAGGACTGTCAAATTCCCACAAAACTATGATTGAAGCTGCAGCAGCGACGGAAAACGACATGATGATGGCGGAATTCAACGCCAACAATGGTGCATCGCTGACCAAACTGATCGATGAGCAGGGTGTTCAACTGCGCCAGTTCAACGATGATATCTATGATGCATTCGGCGAGGCCGCGGATGAGGTGTTTGCAGAAACCGTGGCACACAGCGATCTCGCTCGTCGGGTTCACGAAAGTTTCTTAAGAGCTCGTACTGATATCGGTGGCTGGCAGAAAATCGCCGATCAGGCATACCTGAGTCAACGCAACCGAGTCATTGGAATCTAATTCTGGAATCTAATTCTGAAGCTTTTGCAATTCCGGACTAGGATTTCTGACTGGTCATTTAGTTTCTGAGAAAACGGGGCCATACGGCCTCGTTTTCCAGTTTTATCGTCTGTAAAGTTTCGAAAGAACCGCGCTGCAACCGGATTGTCATGCAACACGCTTTATTCCGTTTTTTTGAAACCGCCGCCCACCGCCCACAGCTGCTGCGGGTTTTGGCAATCGTTTCGACTTTAGCAGTTTTGCTGTTTCTCGTCGACAATTTCTTTGTCTTCTGGACCGACTGGCCCGGCACCAGTCAGTTCTTGACACACTTGGGGATACTGACCCCAGACAATAAATTCAAGGCGCTCGAAGGATTCGTTGTAACCGCTGGCTGGATACAGTTTACGCTGACTGCAGCGGTATTTGTACTGGCCATCGTGTGGGTTTTTCGCACCCCTGATCGGGATCTGGAAAGCGATGCGCGCCTTTATGATTCAATGGCTTCGTACTTTGTGCGCCTGGCGTTCTGGTCGGTATTTCTGGTTGGATTTGCCGATGCATTTATCTCATTCCTGCGAATCGAGGGATTTTTGTCAGCATTCGTTGGCGAACACCTGACCACACAGCTTGGACGGTCAGTTTTTCGCGGCATCTGGATTCACTACCCGTTAATCTGTATCGCGGCAGTGATTGCACTTGTCAACCGTTCGCTTGGTTTTATCTGGCTGTCGCTGATGATCGTCGCTGCTGAATTTGTCATCGTTCTCTCCCGATTCGTATTTTCTTATGAACAGGCTTTTCAGGGAGATCTCGTACGATTCTGGTATGCCGGCTTGTTCCTGTTTGCCAGCGCGTACACACTGATGCACGACGGGCATGTGCGAGTTGATGTGTTTTATACCAATTTCACCGCACGCGGCAAAGCAGCCAGTAACGCTTTGGGATCATTGATACTGGGGCTGCCGCTTTGCTGGACCATTCTGATTCTGGGCACCAACAGCCGGGGCAGCATCATTATCAGTCCCATGCTGAGCTTCGAAATCTCGCAAAGCGGCTTCGGCATGTATACAAAGTACTTTATGGCTGTCTACCTGGCTGTTTTCGCGGTCACCATGGCTTTTCAGTTCATCAGCTTTTTTCTTTCGAATATGTCGAAATTTACCGAACAGCAAGCCGAGGCAGACCAACCGGCTGAGTCCAATTTACCGGCAGGAGCAAAAGCCTGAATCATGGAACTGGTTTTTCTCTGTGTCCTGATTCTCGTGATGATTGTCGCGCTGAGCTCGGGCTTTCCGGTTGCTTTTGCGCTGCCTGGTTCAGCGATTTTTACGATATCTCTTGCAGCTGTCTCGGGCTACTTCTTTGCCGGCGACCCATCGGCTTATTTCGCGCAGGACGGGCCCACCCAATGGCTGACTGCCGGAATTACCAACTTCAGAAGTCTGTACTGGGAGGTGGAGCGTGACACGCTGATCGCGATTCCACTGTTCGTATTTATGGGCATCATGCTGGAACGCTCCCGTATCGCCGAAGACCTGCTGGTGTCTATGGCACGACTTTTCGGCCCAATTCCCGGCGGACTCGGAATTTCCGTCGTATTCGTCGGTGCACTGCTGGCCGCAACCACCGGCATTCTTGGTGCTACCGTCATCGCAATGGGGCTGATTTCATTGCCCGCGATGTTGCGCAACAACTATTCCAGGCCGCTCGCAACAGGCACAATTTGTGCGTCGGGAACACTGGGTCAGATCATCCCGCCGTCGATCGTACTGATTATTCTTGCAGATCAGCTAGCCAATGCTGCAGACCAGGCGAGCACTCAGCGTAAAGCCGAATACAAAGAGCTGACCGGAGAATTCGCGCTGCCATCAGAGCTTGATATCACCTCGGCCAGCGCCGGTGACATGTTCATGGGGGCACTGATTCCGGGCCTGATTCTGGTCAGCCTCTACATGCTCTATATCCTGATTGTCGCCATCCTGAAGCCAAAAACCGCCCCGCCTGTCCCTTATGACGGTAAATATGACCGAAAATTCGCGCTCGGAGTCGCGCTGTCTCTGATACCGCCTCTGACCTTGATTTTTGTCGTCCTGGGATCAATCATCCTCGGTGTCGCGACGGTCAATCAGGCAGGTGCCATTGGTGCTGTAGGCGCGATCATCATGGGTGGCTACCGACTGACACAAGGTCATCGCCATCAATTCACACCAACCATTCTGGCCTTGCTGTCAATCGCTGTCATTGTTGTCCTGCTGCAGTTTTTCGAACTCAACATCAAAAATATTCACAATCAAGCTGAATTCGTTGCCATCGTCATTGCTTGCGCGGCAGTTATGGTGTTTCTGGTGGCGCTCATTTGGAGCATCTGGCGCGCATACACCATGAACAACACCCTGATCAGCGTTATGGTCGATACCGCCAAGACCACCTCAATGGTCTTCATTATTCTGATCGGCGCTGCAATGCTGACTTCGGCATTTCGAGCCTTTGGCGGTGAAGAGCTGGTGCGCCACTTCCTTACCGGTCTGCCAGGCGGATTCTGGACTCAGTTCCTGGTCGTAATGCTGGTGATTTTCCTGCTCGGATTTTTCCTCGACTTCATTGAGATCGCAGTGGTGGTCGTCCCGATCGTCGCACCGATCCTGTTATCCGACCCATCTGCAAACATTACCGCAGTGTGGCTGGGTGTAATGGTTGGCCTCAACATCCAGACGTCGTTTCTAACGCCGCCTTTTGGCTTTGCCTTGTTTTATTTACGCGGCGTTGCGCCACCATCGGTCAAGACAACCCATATATACAAGGGTGCGGTGGCATTCATCGGCCTTCAGCTGATGGGGCTTGCGATTGCCGGCTACTTTCCGAGCCTGGTCAACTACATGCCGAACAGAACACATCTCACCGCAGAAACCGCGCCGCCGCCGGTTAATCCAAAGCTGCAATACTGCATAGAAGAGGACCTTTTTCCGTACTATCTGGACAACCGTCAGTCGCTGCTCGGTGCCATTGACGACGCAAGCAGGCTCAATTATTCCATGCTGCCTGAAGATCTGCGTGACAAAGTCACAAGCGGATTTGATGAGGCCCGTTCGGTATTCTTGAGAGTCGAACAAAGCCAGCTAGCGGCCGCCACACTGCAGGAATATTCTGACGGATTCAGAGCGGAACATCAGCAATACCGTCGCCAGGAGCGGTTCCTGCGCAGACTGGAAAACGAAATTGAAGATGAGCTCGATTTGCTGGACCGGTTGCAGCGCCAGGGTGCACCGTCTGACGAAGAGCTCGGCAAACTTGAAGAACATATTCGCGACCTTGAAAGTCAAGCTGATGAGATCAAGGCAAATATTTCGGACACCTGGCAGTCCCGCCACGCTGAATATTCGGAGCTTGCCAAAGCCGACAAGATCGCCCGCGGCCAGTATCGGCGAGGTACCGACGCTGCGTATGAGCCAGTCGCTTACCTGCACACTTTGCTGACACAGGTTGATGCCCTGGAAGCCGCTACCGAGATCGTGAACGGTGTCGGGGAGATCATCCAGCAGGAAACAGCCGAAAGCGCAATGGAGCTGATCAAGGCGCGAGAAAGCGAATTATCTGAACTTGAAGGCGTCAGTCACATCAAATCAGCCCTGTCCAAATCAAGGCGCGCACTTAAGGGTGACAACCCAGACCTGGCCAAGGCACTGGACCAGGTCGCAATTGCCGAGGAGCTCTATCAGGAAGAGTTAAATTGGCGCCTCCGGGCGAGAGCCGAACTGCTGGAGCCGCTGAGCGCTTATATCGACGAAATTCGCGGAAATATTGGTGTTCGCATGCAGACCCGCTTGCCACTGGACCTGGCCAAATCGGTCGCTACGTGCCTGTCGCATCACCGGGATATTTCGCTGCATTTCTGATTGAAAGCGAAGTGCGGTGCATTCGCGCTCGCTGTCTTGCCCCCAAAAGCGCACAGGCGATAATCAGCATTCAGTTGCCGACTTGATTTGCAGCAGCCTATCTCGAGTTAAGCCGCACGCCAGCCAACAACATTCAGATCAGGCTGTCTCTACCATCGCATTTAGCACTTCGCACCAGCCAAGCGCGATGTTCGTGCGGTTATAGCCACCACCGCCGGTCGCGATAAAGCGACCATTACAGAACTCTTCTGCCAACTTGCAAAGTTGCCGTGCAGCATGTCCATGTGCTTTTGGACTGAATCGCATATGGGTGATCGGATCCCCGTCAATGCTGTCTGCACCGGCCTGCAATATGATCATATCCGGCTCGGCCGCGCGGACAAACTCCTCGACTCTGCCCCAGGAGCTGAAGAACACATCATCGCGGCTGTCAGGCAGGACTGGTAAATTCAGTTTGGTATCAGCGCCATCACCTTTGCCGGTCTCGTAAGCAAAGCCCGTACCCGGATAAAGGAATCTGCCATCTTCGTGAATGTCCGCAATGATTACATCCGGATCCGATTCATACGCGTAAAATACGCCGTCGCCATGATGCGCATCGATGTCGACATAAGCCACTTTCCTGACGCCGTATTTTTGTCGCAGCGTCTCAATTAAAACGCCCAGGTCACTGACTGCGCAAAATCCTGCGGCGCGT
>JAJDZL010000122.1 GCA_022824665.1 Gammaproteobacteria bacterium
TCCCGGATTGCCGGATATCGCTCACATCGAGCCTGTTATTTGATTTTTATTCACGCCGGAACACCGGCTTTCGAGATTCCTGTTGAAAAAAACCGGTGCTGTGATCACGCCAGGTAATCTGACACGAAAATCCATCATCCTGAAAGTTGTGGCGGGCGAAAAATTGTGCTTAAATTAGCGTCTGATTGCGTTAAAATCCGAACTCTCGAGCCTTGCTGACAAGCACCGTACAAGTGCCCGCAATGCTCAAGTCAGCCACCAATTGGCGCGTACCGGTGTTTTCATTTGTACAACGTATGCAGTTTCCGAATTGAACATATTCAAAAGCCGATGAAGCGAGTGGCAGCGTGGTTTATCGGGCAATTCACCGATACTTCAAAACGCTATACTATTGACGCACTATCAACAGGATATAGATTGTTTCAGTTTCAATGACGAAGGTTGCAGCATGCTGTCGATGCACTTATCATTGAGCTTGAAATGAACCGATTGAAGAGTTTAGTTCATGTCATCTGACGCCAACTTGCTGCAATACTTCGATCAGGGCGGTGAAACACTTCACGGCCTGCCCGGCCGGGTGTATACCGACGATGCCCTGTTTCGACTTGAACAAAGTCAGCTGTCCAGCCAGTGCTGGATCTTCGTTGGCTTTGCACATCAGATGAACGAGGTGGGCGACGCCCGCCCAATTGAGGTTGCAGGCATTCCACTTTTCCTGCTCCGCAGCAGCGACGGAGAGATCCGCGCATTTCATAATGCCTGCCGGCATCGCAATCTGAAGCTGATTGACTGCGACGGCAATACCGGCAGAATGATTCGCTGTCCTTATCACAGCTGGAGTTATGATCTTTGCGGAGCGCTAAAAAATGCCCCGTATTTCGGCGGTGGAATTCGCGAGCTGCCAGTCGATTTTTGCTATGAAGACAACGCCTTGATGCCGGTACACTGCGAGGTGTGGTACGATTGGGTATTCGTCAGCCTGGCGGCGAACCCGGTACCATTTGATGAGTTCCTAAAGCCAATCAAGCAACAGCTCGGAGCGCTGGATGTGACCGAGTTTGAACCGCTCGTGACACTGGATTTTGGTGCGGTGAATTGTAACTGGAAATTGTTGATGGAAAATTTCATCGAGCCTTACCATGTTCAGTTTGTCCACAAAAGCACCACGGATCAGCCACTGACAAGTCACTACACCGTCGTCAATGAACACTGTCTTGGCAGCTCTGTTGAACTGAGCGCTGAGCAGCTGGCCAAGGCACGCGACGGTACTTTGGGTGTAACGTCGCATTATCTTACGCTGTTCCCCAATTTTGTGATGGGGACATATCAGCCTGATCAACTTGGCGTACACTTGAACACACCGCTTAGCGTAGACAGCACCAGCCAGACGCGGGTCATTTATATTCAAAGGCAGTTGCAATACAGCGATGAGCAGCTCAGGCAGCTCGCCGACCTTTGGCACAGCGTGCATCTTGAAGATCACGAAATGTGCGTACGCTTGCAAAAGGGGCGCAGCTCCCCGCTGGCTGAGTATGGCGGCGTACTCTCGCCGCACTGGGAAAACAGCGTTCGTAAATTTCAACAACTGGTGGCCGATGCAATACGGCCCGCCTTGACAACTTAAGCACCGCAACTAAAGAGGTAAACGATGAGCAATCAACAACCCGACTTTCGACTGGACCACACAATGATCCGCGTGTTCAACCAGGAAGATACCCTGGATTTCTATACGCGCATTCTGGGTATGAAAATTTTGCGCCAGAATGACTACCCGGACGGTCGTTTCACGAACACTTTTATTGGCTATCAGGGCGAAGACGAAGGCACGACAATTGAAATGACCTACAACTGGGATCAGGAAGAGCCTTACGATATGGGCAATGCCTGGGGACATCTTGCACTGAAGGTATCGGACGTATATGCAACTGCTGAGTATTTGAAGTCGCAGGGAGTTGAATTTGTGCGCGAGCCCGGCCCAATGAAAGGCGGTACCCGCACCATCGCTTTTATCAAAGACCCGAATGGCTATGTTATTGAATTAAACGAGCCTATCGGCGGCTGATAGCAAGCGAGTGGCGGGCACTGGCAGCGCGAACAGGCCCTTTGGCGCGGGGAATGCTGTGTGCCAGGCGCCGGTGATTTGCAGTAGCAAAAACCTGGTCAGTGTTTTAATTCAATCCAGCAGTTCACGGATTGCCTGATCGAGATAGCGTTCGAACTCCGGGTCGTTGCCGGGGGACGCGACGCAATGGCCCCAGGGTGATTCATAAATGCGCAGCTCGCCGTTTGGAATGTGAGCTATTTCGATCTGGTTGTCTTCCGGACGGAAATACAGATCGTTGTCACAGACAATGACGATGGTCTTTGCCTTGATCGCGTTGAGCGCCGCGATAAAGTCACCGGCATAAGCCGGTTGGGCACTGATATCACCGGCCTGCCAGGTCTTCAGTTTGCACAGCAAATCATTGGCATCCCACTCCAGGTGGTCCGCTTCCCAATCCTGCAGCAACTCCTCGGCACTGCTGAACCCTTTGAGCCGGTACATTTGTTCGCGGAAAAAGGTTTGTGAGAATGCCCAGCCGGCATAAACACGCCCGAATGCTTTGAGGCCCTTGACCGGAGGTGTTTGGTAGTTGCCGTTGTCATAAACAGCATCTGCAGTGAGGGCAGCTTTGACACCTTCCAGAAACACAATGTTGTGCTCCGAAGTTTTTGCGGACCCGCAAAATGGCAATATAGCCTTGACAAAATCCGGGTATTGTGCGCCCCACTGAAACGATTGGCAACCGGCCATAGACCAGCCCGTAACGAGCGCGATCTGGTCGACCCCCAGGACTTCGGTGACCAGGCGGTATTGTGCCGCAACGTTGTCATAGAGGCAGATGTCAGGAAAGTTTGCCCCATCGCAGGGTGCCGGTGTATTGCTTGGTGACGATGAGATGCCGTTGCCGAACATGTTCACTGAGACAATATAGTGTCGCGCCGGATCGATCGCTCTACCGGGCCCGAAAAACCCTTCGTTTCGTATGTGACTGCCAGTGTAGAAGGTGGGTAAAAGAACGACGTTGTCGCCGCGGGAATTTAGCGCGCCGTAGGTTTTATAGGCGAGTTTTGCGTCTGGCAATGTAGCACCGGATGCAAGGGCGAAACTGCCAAGATTAAATGTTTGGTAATTGTCACTCATTGATATTGTGGGTCTAATCCAATTGTCAAGTTCAATTTCAAGCGGGAGATCCGCAAGCGAATGGATTTATGCTGAATTCTGTCAATCAAAAAAAACGTATTGCTTGTCAATCTATCGGAAAATCTTGTGCGGCAATGCAAGCGATTACGGCAATTCGTTTGGCCGCACACTTATAAAGCCCTGAGATATTTTACAAAACAGGCGCAGCCACGAGATATACAACTTTCTGTACTCACCGACAGATTGGAAACACTGACTCGTCGGTTCATTGGTTGCTTCGAATTTCGCTCAATAGCGTTGTCATTTCAGATTGCGCCACCGCGCGTCTTTGACGAATCAGTCGACGTTGCTGGCTTCCTGACGCATCATGTGCAGAATCTCGCGTTCGATTTCAACGTACCCCGGCATTTCGATCAGCTCTTCCTTACTCGGGATACGGCGGCCCTGTTTGAAGTCCATTTTGAATATATGCCGG
>JAJDZL010000035.1 GCA_022824665.1 Gammaproteobacteria bacterium
TCAAGTTCCAGGAGTCCAAGTTCCGTCTGCCCCGGAAAGACTGAAGCAACCTTGCCTTCTGCATCGACAAAATATGTCCACGGCTCGCCTTTCACACCCCACTCAACCCAGATGCCGTTATCCTTGTAGCCATCGACGTGAAGGAATGCAAATTGCTCGCCATACTTTTCTTCCATGACTGCGATACGGGTAATCTGGTCAACACACATGGTGCAATGCTGAGGTGTCCCAAATACGACCAGGAAAGGCTTTCTCTGTTCAATCAACTCGGCAATGTTCCACTTGTAAAGCGGCGCCTTGGTATCCATAGTAGAAATTTCATACCACTTATTTTGATCCACGACGGTCAAATTATTACTCTTCGGCACGCTATCGCCAACATTCAGCTTTGCACCGATTCCGGGCATTTGTTCACTACAGGATGTCAGCAGGGAAACTGACACAAGGATGACTAAACTGAAAACTTTTCTTCCAATGAACATCTTGATGTCTTCGAATGTATTACAATTATTATTTTAGTTCCACCAAACAGGAATTACTACACCATGCTTGAGTTGCCATTCCTTACCATTCTGTCCCTGATCGTATTCGGCGTTGGCGGTGCAATCGCACTGGCCATTGTACCTTGGGCGTGCATCGGCACAGGGCTCTTTAAAGAGCAGGACTATCAGTCAGGTCCATCTGAATAACCCGCCACATCCTGGCTTAGGGATGTCGCTTGTCAACCTTCTTCTGGTGCCACTTGGAGCGCGAGAAGGTATTGCGCTAATAATTCCAGTTCATCTTGCGGCAGATGATCGTAGGGCGGCATTCTTAAACGGTAGGGTTTAGCGCTTACACCCGGTCTGGGTGACTTAAGATATTCTATCAGCCACGGCCCGTCGCGTTTGCTCCCCACACCATCCAGGCTCGGTCCATAAGAGGCACCGTTGCCGAAAATCTCGTGACACGACAGGCACCCTTCACGACGGTATATTACTTCTCCCTTCGTTGTCGTCGCTGTTGCAAGATAAACAAACTCAATGGGTGGCGGTTTGAGATAGATGACTGTACCAACAACACCCGCGAACAAAATGATCAGCAAGGAGCCGACAATCACAACCCACTCGCCGGCGGATAATTTCATGCTCTACACTTGCGAATTCAGTTGTAGCGGTCGTCATCACCTTCCGTAAAAATCTGGTCCTTGATGTTTTCATCAAACTGATTATGCTTGTAAGCCCAATAAATGACGATCACAATTGCAACCAGCATAACCAGGCCAGTTGCAGCCCAGATGAAGGGAATGAGTGTTTCAGCGTTCACGATTACTGCCTCATTAGTTTGGTGCCTGATCGATACAGGCGTTATTCGGGTTCACGTTTCACTTTGACGGGATAATTCGGTGAATTCGGATTGGCCCGAAGTCCGGAAAGAAAGGCCGCGAGCTGCTCGCGCTGCTCGCTGCCCAGTAATCTAAAATCCGGCCCTAACTCACCATAGTGCGCAGTGCCAGGTACCAGGGTTCCCGGATCAGTCAGATACGTCCTCAGCCACTCAAGGTCTCGTCGGGTTCCTACCCCGTCAAGCACCGGTGCCACACCAACTTCGCCGGTTCCCATTGCCCGGTGACAGCTGTTGCACCCCATCTTTCGATAAACCTGGTGTCCAACAATACCCAATTCGTCGAATGCGTAAAAGTGTTTGGGTGGGGCAGGGTCCAGATCAGTAAACTGCTGATAGCCCCGACCAATGGCCGCGATCACCACGATCCCTGCGAATATAAACATGATTTTTTCGCCGCGCTTTAGCATCAAAATTCGGCTAGAAGACTACGTAGAAAAGGAGTTCTGATGCTGCATATACGACGACCAGGACGATGCCCACAATGCCCAGACACAGGACCACCCGTTCCGCTTTCTTCAGACTGACCAGCGGTCCAATGACAAACTTGGACATGATGACATAAACCAGCACGCCGATCAGGATCAGCGCAAATATCAGTGCTGATATTTGATCAGTAAACCCCACCAGGTCAACTGTTTAGAATCGGGACGCGCTAGTGTGACTCTTGCTGTTCCTTGCGTTTCTTGTTTTCTTCAGCGCGTTCTTTCCATTTTTGGATGTTGATGTACCAGATGATTCCCGAGATGCATGAAAGAATGACAATAATCTGGAAAAGAACCATGTAGTAGCCCCAATCCCACCACGGCTGCTTGCCCGTGGCGCTCACGAATGTTGTGGTGACGGTGTCGTAGCGTTGTCCGAAACCATCCCACGGCATGGTCCAAAGGAATGCCTGAAAGACGGTTACCGCGACGATAAGTACCAGCCACCAGGGTATCTTCCCGTTGCCTTCCTTAATGCCGTCGTATTCTTCGTCGCCAAAGCGTCCGAAAACTAATCCTTTATCTTCTAATTCATTATGATCGTTCATGATTACACCAACATCAATCTAATTCGTAATCGCTCACAGCTTGTACCAGACCTAAGCCAAATTAGCAAGTCAATGGTCTTGATACCCAATTGGGCGTCAATCTATAGAGCGCTGCAAGCAGCAGGTATTCACACATCGTTTCGCGCATTGCCAGCATTTATTCCAGCGTGTCAAGATAAGCGATAATCGCATCAAGTTCATCGTCAGTCAGATGCTTGAACGCAGGCATAATTGACCCCGGCGTAACGGCTCTTGGGTCGCGATGGTGGACATAGTGCCATGCTTTCACACGATTACGGCTGGCGATGTGCAACAGATCCGGCGCTTTTCGATCAGAGCCAAACAGGCTGGGCGCTTCACCCTGCACGTCACCGGCGACCGGTGGGTCACCAAAGTAAGTCCAATCCTGGGTTTGCTCAGGCAGGAGCGTATGACACCACCAGCAGCCTTCCCGGATGAAAATCTTCTTGCCCTTACCCGCCAATGTCGGTGAGTTGTCACCTCGCATCCACGGATCATCGATAGACCAGGCGCTATTACCCATCATTTTTTCTTTCTCGATCGCGAGCTGGGTCGGCGGAATTTCATTCATATATGTCGACCCGCCCACAATGGTGATCGCAATTGAAGAGAAAATCACCAGAACGACCAGTACAGCACCAACTACATATTTAGGCATGGTATTGTCCTCTTTTGTTTAACTCAGGCTGTTGCGCCAGCAGGTGCCTGGCCGCCGCTTGATTCCGGCACAATTTTCTTGCCATACTTCGCAGTCATCCACATGTTGTAAAGGAAAATCGGCTGTGCAAAGATGATCATGCTGCCAAAAATGACCCGTCCAACCATGTACGGATGTGTTGCGATGACTGACTGGATGTAAGGAATTTCATAGACTTTGGCGGCACCCTGAACCAGACCTGCCGCAGTTAGCACAGACCAGAATCCAAGGAAACCGATTGCCATCAACCAGAAATGCAGCCTGGCGAGTTTTTCGCTGTACAGTTGCCGCTTCAGCAGTTTTGGCAGACCGTAGTAAATCGCACCAATTTCAATGAAACTCGAAAACCCAAGCAGTGCGAGATGCGCGTGGGCCACAATCCAGTGAGTCCCATGAATGTACCAGTTAAGCGATCGCGTTTGCTGAAAAGCACCCTGAATATTCAGCGGAATCGCAAACAGCACACCGGTGAGAGCCCACTGCAGGGGGATATTCTTTGCGTACATCCACCACTTGTCTTTCATCGTCATCAGCATATTGACCACAAATGCCAGGGCAGGGATCATGATCAGGACGCCTGATACCGAAGCAAATGACTTTAGCCACTCGGGAATCGGTGCACCCATCAGGTGATGTGCACCCGGGGTTGAATAAAACGCTGCGATTGACCAAAAATGCAAATGGCCGATCTTGTGACTGTAAAGCGTATTGCCGGATATCTTGGGGATGATGTAATAGGCAATCGCCGCCGATACCGGGGTAATCCACAAGCCCAGAATATTGTGAGCATGCCACCACGTCATATACGCCTCAGCCAGCCCGTGGACCGGGAACAGGTCCGGAACCGCACCGATGAAGTAACTCAAAATGATGAACAGCAGCGCAGCACCGAAAAACCACATGGTAACGTAAAGTCCCTGTGTCTGGCGGTTTAGCATCGTCAGCCAGATATTGACTGCCAGGGGGGCAAAGATGAACAGCAATACGTAAACGTCCAACGGCCAGATCAGATCCTGATATTCCCGGCCTGAAGTCATGCCGTTAATCAGAGTAAAGAAGACGGCAACCATGCCGATGTTCCAGGCCCAGCAGTTCCAGACTCCCAGCTTCTCGCTCCACAGCTTGGTTTTACAAAGTGCCGGTGCCATATAGCACATTGCCCCGGCAAACGCCATCGAAATCCAGCCGAAAATCACAAAGTGCACGTGAACCGGACGAATGCGACCAAAGTGCAGCCAGGGAATATCGTTCGGAAAAACATCCGGCCATGCCAGCCGCATGGATGTCAGCAATGCAAGGAATACGCCGATGTTCAACATCACAATCGACGAGAAAAAGAAATGCTTCGCTGCGGTGCCTTCTGCGTAATCGTTGCGGGTGAGTACGTTAGTTGCCATGATATTGTTCTCTTTTAATTATTTTCCTTGCTTGACCATAACAGAATTCATGTACCAGAACGTCAATGCTGATACGACACCTGTGCCAATCGAGATTACGAAACCCCAAACCAGCAAGCCAGTCCATTCATCGTGACTGCGCATTCCCATCAGCGGCAAAATACAAAGCTGGAACACAGTTCCCAGTCCAACGCCGACGATGAAGCCGTTGTATAGAAAGTTGAGCAACCGGTGCATTTAATCTCCTCCGCGCCGTTTGAATACGGTCAGAAATATGTTTGAAATAAAAATCCAGTAACCTAATCCCATCAGGATTGCGGTTGAAATGATTGCAATGTGGTGAATGGGACCGACTGCATCAAGAGCCTGCAGATAGGTCATCCCATCAAGAATCATATTACCTTCAATAATCCCCAGAAAAACGAGTGATCCAAAAAATCCAAGCACACCGATCGTCGAAAACCAGAATGATGTGTTGGACAGGGTGCGGCTGTAGATGGGCCGCTTGATAATTTTTGGCAGCACATAATAGAAAAGTCCCATAATCGCCATGGTTACGCCGCCGACCAGGTTGATGTGAGCATGAGCCAGCGGATCGATCATGTGCCCGGCAGGTCCCGTTGCCCTGATCCACAGTGCGAACTCAGGGAACGTCTGGATGACGCCCTGTACTGTTCCGATCAGCAGGTGGGTGACAGACATAACCATAAACTTCAGAATGATCAGCGAATCCGCATCGATGACCGCATCTTTTATCGTGCCGGTGCTCATTGCCGCTGAAACAAGACTATCCATTGGCCTGGTAATTGCGCTGTAGCGCCAGATATCGAATATATCCGACAATCTGATTTCGCTGAACCGCATCCAGCGTCTTTTTCCATGGTGCCATGGCAGTGCCTTTGATACCGTCTCGAATCACTGCTTCCAATTCCGTGTCAGATTTGTTCATAATTTTTATATTGGTCAGGTCAGCCGGTTTCGGCACCATCCGGTAGCTGAACTCACCATAACCATTGCCGTTTGCACCGTGACACAATGCACAAAGCTGCATGTAGTAGCTGCGCCCCCGTTCCAGGTCGGCAACATTAGCATCTGCAGGCAATGCTTCAAATTCGATTTGTTCATATGGCTCTATACCAAGAATCGTTCGATCTTCCGGGAACCAGGTAACCAAAGCCCAACTCAAAAGTCCGGCAAACGCCACGCCGCTCCAGATCCACAGTGCAGATTGCAAGTTTCACTTCCCTGGGATTTGAGATCACTGCTCAGTGCTCATTTTTGCGAGCTGGCTGCCCGCGTGCTCAGCCATTATGACTTCGGCCGGGGTCTTTTCCAGATCGAATTCCGGCCGTAGCGATATGACATACCAGACCAGCTGCCAGCGCTGGTCCTCATCAAGAAAATCTGCAAATGACGGCATCGGTGTGCCGTCAAGACCGGTGGTAAATGTCTGATAAATGCCTCTCGGGTCGCTGGAGCCGACAAATTGTGATGCATCCGTGAAATCCCGCGGCACAATCGGCAGGCCGGAGTCATCTTCAAGTCCCGGTGCTGACGGACCATCGCCTTTACCGGTCGGACCATGGCACTGTTCGCATTGCATCAGCGCATAGACTTCCTTGCCCGCATCGATCATTGCCGCGTTGGGCAAGGGCGGCTGACCGACTTCAATTGGATCTTCCTGCCATTCTTCTTCCTCTTCCCAGCGGTCGGAAAAACTCTTGATATAGGCGACGACTGCCCAACGCTCTCGTTCAGGCAGGAATTTGAACGCTGGCATATCCTGTTGATAAACGAGCCCGCGCGATATGGAGCGGAATAGATCTGCATCCGTCGGCAATGAACCGCTCGGGGTCGAACGCAGTTTGTAAACTGCCTCGGTAAAATCACGCGGTTTGCGGGGCAGTTTATGGTCTTTGGCGTAAAGGTCGCCCAACTCCCATACTGCACCGTTACCGTCACCGGCTGTACCGTGGCAGCCAACACACAGTCCGCGAAAAACCCATTCGCCGTGCTCTAACAAGCGCGGCGTTACCGGGATTCCTTCGCTGAGGACCGGTTCTATATTCCCGGTTGTGGCAGGATAGTCCAATAATGATCGACCGGTCGTTACCTCACCGGTCTTACCGCCTGCGGTTTGCATCGACAGGCCAACAAGTGCGGTCCCGCCAATCGCTACGGCAACTGAAACGATTGCGATGATCTTTTTCAAGGGACGTGTAACTCCGCTGTTTATAGGGCTGACGCAAAAGGGCGTTCAACCTGGAAATTCGATTCAAGAAATTGGGGGCACGCAATGAGTCTCGATGTTTCGGATCATCATCACCGCACCCCCATCTTATTGGGCCCCCGACAGCCTTAAGACTGTCGGGGAAGTTAGTCAGCGATTATTAGTGGCGACCTGGGTCTAGTACAGACCCGCGGTTTGACCAATAAATGTAAGCTTCAAGCGCTTTCATCGCTTCACCATCCGGGTCAATCTTTTCACCTTCATTGGGTTTCTCAATGCACCAGTTGATCATGTCACGCAAAGTTGCGAATTCGCTCATTTGCTCCTGGAACTTTGGATACTCGTGCGGGTGAACGTCTGACGAGAATGGATGACACATTGCACACGCCATGCCCGTATTGGACATGTTGATGCCGTCCATCGGCGCGCCATGAAACAGGTTGTCTCCGAGGATGACCTGCTCCATGAATGCATCCGTGAACGCCTGCAATGTCTCGGCGTCGTGTGAGACTTTATGTGCCGCAGCTCGATTTACCACAAAGACGAATGCGAGTGATACACACAGCAACGCGCTAATCAGGGCCATCAGCCCCTTATTTCTAATGCTCTGCATTGTTATTCTCTCCTCTTTATGCTAAATCAGTCGCCGGTCCAGCCGCGATCCGCGATTCTGGGAGACAATTTCTGATTGACATTGTCACCAGTACCCGAGTCGGCACGGCCGTATCCGAATACCTGTTCACGCCACATCATGTATTGATGATCCACGTGAGCTTCGGCACTCATGTTCATGTTGCCCCAGCCGACTCCGTCGAAATGATCGCCAGGATCGACCCGCAACATGGGTTTGGTGATTTCCGGAACACCTTCCGGCGCATACGGCCATGGCCATGACGTGGCCAGCATGCCGATGCTGCGCATACCGCCGATCTCATTGTAAAGTGGCTGATGGACATGTCCGTGAATGTTGGTAACATTCTGCCACGGTGCAATGATTTCGTGCACTTCGCGCCAATCCCGAATCCAGAAATTCCATGGCGCATAGCATTCCCAGAATGGTGTATGCGAGAAAATGATCACCGGTGCGTCTTTAGGCCAGTCAGACAGGGTGCTGGACAGCCATTCACGCTGTTCCTTGCCCAGTCCCGACCATGGGCCTGCTTGCGAACCGTCAAGTGCGGACATATGTCCCATGCGCTCATGGTCGGTCATGCCGCGGGCAGACCAGTAGTCTGGCGCACGTCCGACTGAATCGACACCGATAATTCGAACGCCTTTGTGATCAAAAGTCCAAGGTGTCTCACCGAAATGTTTATTCCAGCTTTCACCAAGGTCTAGATACCAGTCATGCTCGCCGGGTATGAAATGCTTAGTAATGGTAACTTCCTTAAGCAGTTCTGCACCCAGTTCGATCTCAACCGGATCGCCAAGCTGAGCCAAATCGCCTCCAAAAATCATGAAGTCAAATTTGTCGCCCATTGCCTGAACTTCGCTAAATGCGCGAGTTGCCTTGTCAATGAAACGCTGATTCAGTTCACGCGGATACAGATGCGTATCTGATACCCATGCAAAACTGAACGACTCGCCCATTGCAGCATTGGCAACTTCCATGGAGGAAAGGGTTTGGAAAAACCCCACTGAACTGCCGGTCGCGACAGCACCTCCAGCCAGGAGCGATTTATGAAGAAATGTACGACGCGTGATATCAACAACGCCGTTTCTCTTCACCTCATCGCGGTCATGCTTATTATCTGCCATAGACTCTCCTCCTTATAACAGCGTAATGAGTAATGAAATTGTTATTAGTGATTTCCGTCAGTTCAGCTGCACCGATAAATCAGTTGTAGCACCTGCCTGAACAGATACGGGGATTTCCTGCTCACCGACAGCCTCCTGCCACACGACCAGTGTGTAGTCACCAGGTGGGATGTTGTCGATCATATATTGCCCGTCGGCACCGGTTTGCATGAAATAGGGATTGGGTACAACGACGACCCATCCCAGCATCCAGCCATGTGCGTCGCAGTCAGTTCTGACGACACCGTGGCGTTTGAGAATCTTGGTAACCTTGGCATCCTTGAACGGCAGTGCAACGTTGAACGCGGTCGCTTTGCCGTAATAGCCGTGGGTGTTGTGGAGTACGGGGTCAGTGTTGAGAATGTCCACTTTGCCGCGTTTGCTGACCTGTACGCGCGGCTCGAACACACAGGCAATGTTGTTGATTAGCGGTCTGCCCATTTCCGGCCAGGCTTTGCCGGATGCAACTTCCTTGATGTAGACAACTGCATCCTGCACGGCGCCACCGTCGCCAACCAGAATCGTTGGTTCCTTGCGCGTCTTACCACAAACATCTTTGTCCTTGGTCGGCAGCACGGTTCTCATTTTGACGCTACCCGTGTAAGTGATTTGCCCCTGTATGGTACCGCCATCGGCGACTTCCATCTCCTGATACTTGGCAGCCTGTACTGGTAAATTGAACAGTACGGTCAGTCCTCCAATGATGGCAATCTGCATTAGTCGTTTCATCTATTTTCTCCCCTTTAAGTTCAACTCAATGTAAAGGTGATCAATTGATCAGGTAATAAAAACCGAGCGGATACACAATTCAGTATTGATGCGTACGCTGCAACCTCCAATAACGGACATGTGATTTTTGTTCTATTTCTATATTCACAAACTTGATTGTAAAACAAAAATTACACAAGTCAAACTTTTTTCGCAGTGAAAATATATCACATATATATCTCTTATCTGAGAACTTATCTTTTACCTAACCAATGATTATTGAAATATTTATCTAAATATTGAGAAATTCAGGAAGTTGGCAACATATTTATTCGATTTGGGATTTCTTGATTGGGTTTGGAATTCAATACATTGCGTTGAACAATTAGTCCTGATCTTGGGCTGAAATCAGTCGATCTGCTTTAGTTTTTGGTACTGAACGCGACGACAAATAGGCTGCCAGATCAGTCAGTCTTTCAAGCATCGCAGCCCTTGCTCTTCAGCGCTCATAAGCAGGCATTCGTGCAAAATTCGCTGGGCCTTTTCTGTTGTCAGGTAGCTGTGCGCGCAACTTGAGAGAATTTCAGCAAGGGCCATAAGGCCAGGGTCCGATCATTCCGTGCTCCAACACCAGCTGTCGGAGTCGCCGAGAAAAGTGAAGCTAAAGTGCGCGGTTTACCGCGGTGGGGGTCTGTATCAGTGGCGCTGAGAGTTGACTTTTCAACAAGGCGGTGAAAGACAAAATGCCAGGTTTTATATCTTTGCCTGGTGAACAAGCATCAGTAAATTGGCGGTTCACCTGCCGGGCGGCCGGCAAAGCGCTTGTGTAGCCAAAAGTACTGATCCGGCGTCTCGCGCACCAGGGACTCCAGCATCTGGTTGAGGCGCACCGCGTCGGCGTGCGGATCGCCACTGATGAAGTCCTCTGGCAAGAGCTCAGTTCTCATCTCGTAGCGCCGATGTTTTTCTGACATGACCGTATGGCAAAGCATGATTCTGGCATTGCTGAATTTTGCAAACCGCGTCAGGGAGGTAAATGTTGCCGCGGGAACACCAAAAAACGGTGCAAACGTGGCATGGTTCGGTTTGTTTGCATTCTGATCAGGCAGATAGAAAAAGGGAGTGGCGCGCTGCAGTGCTTTGTAGAACGGCCGCATATTGCCATGTGAGGAAATCATGTCAATTTCGTGACTGCCGCGCTTTCGATAGATTCGATTGATCAAGTGATTGTTTGACTCAATGCCAGTCAATGCCGAGTGATAACCCATGTCAATCAGGGGATTGCGCGGCGGGCGGTACATCGAAACCACCGGGGTAACGGCACCAATCGTTCGCAGCGTCAGCATCGGCGAGACAAAATGTGGGCACAGCAGAATAACCGGACGTTTGAGTTTAACAAATGCCTGAAACGAATCGCGTCCGAGCCACCTGACTTCCTGTTGAATTCTCCGCGGACTTGCAAACAGCGCAAATCCCCACCCCAGAATGCCACGCCCGGCATTGCGGAACACTGCTCGTGCAAGTCGCTTTTGCTCGGTATTTGGTTTTTCGGGGAAGCACAGCTCAATGTTGCGCTTTACGACCTTGCGCCGCGCGGCGACCAGCCAATAGAGCGCAGTACCTAAAGCATCGCCCAACAGCCAGCGCATTCTAAGCGGCAACAGGCTCGCGCAGTACCAGACAAGCGAGCCCGAGAGCGCGTAAATCTTCTGTTTGAGCGTTGGCTCAGTAGGGCGGTGAGCCATTGTCGGGGCGAGATTTGAACCAGCGCAGGGTCCACAGGTACTGTTCTGGAGCCTCCAGAATCATCGCTTCAAAAACTGCGTTCATGCGTCGTGCGTTAGTGTACTCATTATCGGTTGGATAATCAGCCAGTGCCTCATCAATCGTAATGTTGTACTGTCCGCTCCGGGAGTCCAGACAGGAACGGATCGGGAGCACCTTGGCGTCAGTCATGTGCGCCATGCGTCCCAGGGTGTTCAGTGTTGCAACCGGTACGCCAAAAAAAGGTACAAAAATGGAATTACTCTCGCCAAAATCTTCGTCTGCAATGTAATAGCAGCTGATTTTTCTTTTCAGATTGCGAACCAGCGGCAACAGGCCCTGTGAGCGACTGTAGAGTTTCAGTCCAAAGCGCGCTCGATTTGCGATCATGCGGTTGTTCAGCACCGAGTTTTTCTGGTCTCTCATCATCGTGGAAATCGGCATATGACGAGCCAGCAGGGTGCCTGTTATGTCAACTCCAACCAGGTGGGGCGTCAGAAATATCACCGCGTGACCCGCGTTTCTGGCTTTACGGAAGTTTTCAATCCCCTTGATATTCATGAGGCTGTTGAGGCGCTCTTCGGTTGACAGTGACAGCATTCCCAAGTCAACAATCGCCTGACCGTAGCGTTTAAAGTGGTCGAACACAACCTGTTTGCGTTTTTTTAGCGGCCAGTGCGGAAAACACAGCTCCAGATTTATGTATGCAACTTTACGCCGTTTTGCATTCATCAGAAAAAACAGTCGCCCGAGACTTGCGCCAAACAGCAGGCGCAATCTATTGGGCAACTGGGCGGCGAGCGCTAAAACACCAATCGCCAGCCATACGGTCGCGGACTTAAGGTGATGGGTGATTGGCTTCATTCTCGCGGAAAAATACATTATTTTGACGTTTTACCGATGCCCTACCTGCATCCGGTGATGGCGTATTTGCGCATCTTGCCTTTACGCTGCCTCGGCGGGCGCTGGATATTTAGTCGTTTTACCAATCAGTGGTTAGCGGTAGCCTGCATATCGGGCATTTACACTTGCCAGATGCTGAAAGTCGCGCCATTCATCAATATCTTTAAGACACGGCAGAAGTACGTCAACGGGAATTTTACACGCTTGCATGCGTTGCAGCACATCTCGCAGCACCGAATCGGTGCTCCATTCGATATGCTCAAAGATGCCAGGTTCGATTCGATTGAGCCCAATCATGTAGAATCCGCCATCTGCGCTCGGTCCCAATACATTTTTTCCTTCAGTCAGTCGATCGAAGGCAAGTTTCAGCATTGTCTGACTGATGTCGGGAATATCGCATCCCATAATGGCAGCCGCGGGTGCATCGGTGAGTGCGTCGCAAAGGGCGGACTCCATTTTTGCACCAAGATCGCCGCCAGCCTGTTCGCCTAGCAGCACATTGTGGCGTTTGGCGAGGTCCTGCAAGCGCGGGTCTTTGGTATCGGGACTCACCAGCAAACGGCGTTCGCCAGGCCACGATCGTGCTGATTTTTCGACTGTTTCGCAAATCATTTCAAAAGCAATATTCGCGGCGCTTTCGGCCGATGCACCCGGCATTAGCCGGGTTTTGACTTTTCCTGCAACCGGTTTTTTGGTTACCAGAATCAGGACGGGCAGCTGTTTCATTTTGGTTGCTTATCGATAGAGTTTGTTGAGTGTCTTAGGAGACACGCCAATCCAGTAGAGGAATCTCATCAGCCCCATCTGGAAAATAGTCCAAAGGTAGCCATGCGACTCCCACCGGCGTGCAGACGTGACAACGGGCACGCGCAGCCTGATCGGTCCGGCCTTACGGCGCAGCTTCCTGCTCAGTGCGATATCTTCCATGATTGCGATTTCAGGGAAAGCGCCGGATTGACAGAAAACGTCGCGTGCAACGAATATTGCCTGATCCCCGGTACAGATGCCAGTCAACCCGGAGCGCAAGTTCATTGTAAAGGCCACCATTTTCATGAGCATCGATGTTGTGTTGAACTGCACATCAAAACGGCCCCACGGGCGCGCCGCAGAAACAGAATCCAGAATCAGTTGTCCGGCTTGTTGCGGTACACGGGTATCCGCGTGGATGAACCACAGTATCGTGCCGCGTGCGTGAGTCTCGCCCTGGTTCATCTGAAATGATCGTCCCATGGTATGGGCGCGAACGACGCGTACTGATGCAGATTGGTCCTGCAGCTGATTCAGTTTGTTGATGGTTGAACTGTCATCGCTGACATCAATCACAATGACTTCAATCAGGCCGGCCTGATTGTTGAGCGCGCACAGATTGTCGAGTGTTGCGGGCTGTTCGTTGCGCACAGGAACAATGGCTGAGATGGTGGGATGCTGCACAGCTGACAAAGCGGCAAAGACAGGGTGTCCGATCAGAAAGTTCGCCCCCTGGCTGCCGCGACTCTGAGTCGCAGCGCATTCAGACGAATAAATCCTTCTGCGTCGGATTGGGTGTAGGCACCGCTTTCGTCGTCAAACGAGACGATTGCCTCGTCGTACATCGAATGCTGTTCCGATTGACGGCCAAGCACGGTTACATTGCCCTTGTACAATTGCAGCCGGACAGTGCCGCTGACATGTGTCTGGCACTGATCAATCGTCGTTTGCAGTGCGATTCGTTCCGGACTCCACCAGTAACCGTTGTATACGAGGTTCGCATAGCGCGGCATGAGATCCTGCATGAGATGAACGATCTCACGATCCAGCGTAATTGATTCCATTGCCCGATGCGCTTTGATGAGAATGGTGCCGCCGGGCGTTTCATAACAGCCTCGGGACTTCATTCCGATATAGCGGTTCTCGACAATATCGGCTCGTCCGATGCCGTGTTTGGCGCCCAGTGCGTTGAGTTCGCGCACCATTGCAGCAGGCGAGCCGCGCACCCCGTCAATCGCAACTGCATCACCGCTTTCGAATTCAATGTCAATGGTTTGCGCATGATCAGGTGCATCTTCAGGCGCGACCGTCCAACGCCACATGTCCGCCGGCGGCGGTGCCCAAGGGTCTTCGAGCTCGCCGCCTTCGTAGGAGATGTGCAAAAGATTGGCATCCATTGAATAGTCTGCCTGACCGCTGGCTCGTCGATCAACCGGTATGCCTTCTTGTTCGGCATACTCCAGCAACTCTTCGCGGGATTGAAAATCCCATTCGCGCCACGGGGAGATGACCTGAATATCCGGCATCAGCGCATAAGCACCGAGTTCAAATCGGATTTGATCATTGCCTTTGCCGGTGGCACCGTGCGCAATGGCGTCAGCCCCAGTCTGGCGGGCGATCTCAACCAGTCGTGCGGCAATCAGGGGACGGGCGATTGATGTGCCAAGCAGGTATTCGCCTTCATAAAGCGCATTGATTCTAAACATCGGAAAGACGTAATCACGGGCGAACTCGTCAACCAGGTTTTCAACAAAAATCTCTTTGCATCCCAATTGAGCGGCCTTGTCAGAAATTGGCCCGAGGTCTTCATTTTGGCCGATATCCGCAGTGAATGCGACTACTTCGCAGCTGTAGGTATTTTGCAGCCAGCGCAAAATAACGGAAGTATCCAAGCCGCCGGAGTAGGCGAGTACTATTTTGTTCATCTTCAGGCCCGGTTAAATGGGTTCGCGGTTAAGGCATCAAATCAGGTGTTCGTCATTCGTCCGGACGAGCCGCGTGGCCGGTTGGTCATGCGCTCGGCCTGGCTGCAAGCGAAACGATAGGGACGATTTATCGGCCGGTGCCATACAACTGACTGATTCATCCTGAACCCTGATTGAATTTGGTGCAAATTTTACAAAAGAGAATTGGCTTTGCGGCTTGACATTGATTTGATTTCGGCGCGCTGACGGAATGATTGCCATGCTGCAATTGGTTTAGAACCTGCTGTTTGATTTTAGTCAATTCTCATATTGCGGGTGGCGGGATATGTGTGCAACTGATCATGCCAACAAAGCAACTGAACGGCGTCAAAATCGAATGCCCGCAGCGACCTGATTGTTTTGCGCACCATTTGAAATCTGCTGCTTGAGGTTTGCAGTCTTGAAGTTGCCGATTGAGCCCGCGTGCGTGTATTGATAAACGAGCCGCGACAAAGTATCATATTGACATGTCAATTTCCTTGTTTTATGAACTTTTGGGAGTACACAAATGAAGAACCCGCTTGACTCGATTACCGGCACAATTGTCACTGGTTTTGTGCTGACACTGATTCTTTATATTTTTGCCAACGGCGTTCTTTGAGCAGTTGCGATTAATTTCGAATTTCTTCATTAAGAGGTTATAAAACGATGGATTTATTGCTGGACCGCTGGATACACATCCTCGCAGGTGTCACTTGGGTTGGCCTGCTCTATTACTTTAATTTTGTGCAGGTTCCGGGCCTGGCTGCAGCCAAAGCTGATGGAACTGCTGCTGGAATAACCAAGCATATCGCCCCCAGGGCGCTGCTGTGGTTTCGCTGGGCTGCTGTCGTCACCTGGCTGAGTGGTGCCTATTACCTGGCCCGTGCCGGAACATTTATGGATGCTTTCATTTTGCAGGGCCCGCATGCTTACCTTGGCATTGGGGCATGGCTCGGTACCATCATGCTGTTCAATGTGTGGGTGCTGATTTGGCCTAACCAGAAAAAAGTTCTGGGTCTGGTTGACGCGACAGATCAGGAAAAAGCCAAAGCGGCGCGCACCGCGTTGCTGGCTTCCAGAACCAATACAGCACTGTCTATTCCGATGCTGTTTTTCATGGTTACCGGGTCACTTGCGCACGTCGGCATGTTTTAAACGATCGATTCTAGCGAACTGCGACAAATACCACTGCACAAACCGGCATCAGGCCGGTTTGTGCGTTTTATGAGGCCGCCACAATTCAAGTTTTCCTGTTGTTAATCGTATGCTCAGACACTTTCTTTCTTTGGAGGACTTGAAAGCCGCTGAAATAGTGGCGCTACTCGAACGCGCAGCTGAATTGAAAAACATGTGGCGCACTCGGCGAAGCTGCCCACAAATTATGCGCAACCGGTCGCTTGCGCTGATGTTTGAGAAGGAGTCAACTCGAACCCGATTGTCCTTCGAAGTGGCAGCATACCATTTTGGTGGCAACGCGCTGTTTTTTTCACCCAAGGACTCACAATTAAAGCGCGGTGAATCGGTTGCTGATACTGCGCGGATACTGTCCAGCATGGTTGATCTGATTGTGACCCGAACCGGCAGTCACCTGACAGCAATGACGTATGCTGAACATGCGACAGTACCGATCATCAATGGATTGAGCGATGCGTATCACCCGTGTCAGCTGCTGGCAGATCTTCTCACAATGCAGGAAAAAATCGGTCGTATTGAAAATACTGTGGTCGCCTGGATTGGCGACGGCAACAATATGTGCGTAACCTGGGCCAGCGCGGCGTCGCTGCTCGGTTTTAATTTAAGAATCGCCACACCTGAAGGCTATCGACCCGATTTGGACTTGCTCCCAAACGGGCAGGACTCTGAGTGCATCGAATTTACCGCCTCCCCCTATGAGGCTGCGACGGCAGCCGATGTGGTGGTTACAGACACGTGGCTCAGTATGGGGCAGGAAGACCAGGAAGGGCACCGGCCCCAGGCATTCGAACCGTTTCAGGTGACGGAGTCAGTTATGGCGAGTGCGGGCCGCAATGCAATTTTCATGCACTGTCTGCCGGCTTACCGGGGCAAGGAAGTCGCGGCAAACGTACTCGACGGCGAACGCAGTGTTGTATGGGACGAAGCCGAAAACAGGCTGCATGCCCAAAAAGCACTGATTGAGTTCTTGCTGGATTGAATAAAACAAACGGGTACACTTTTTCAAGTGCACCCGTACAGTTTATTTCGAAGTCCGGGTCGTTTAAGGGAAACGGTGGCGCTAGATTGCGAACCCGGCCTGAGTAATTTGACTGCGCATCGTCAGCATGGCTTTTTCCTCAATCTGACGAATACGCTCTGCACTGACCTGGTATTTTTCCGCCAGGCACTGCAAGGTGGGTTTATCGTCGCTTAGCCAGCGCTGCACGATAATATCGCGGCTTCGCTCATCCAATAGGCCGAGTGCCTGCTGGATTTGTTCACTGCGAGTTGTTTCGTTCCAGTTTTGTTCGTAAACATCTTCCGGATTATAAGTTCTGTCGCCGAGGTAATTTGACGGCGTAAGTGCCAGCGACTCATCGCTGTCATCATCAACACCCGGATCAAACGACACCGCGGTACCTGACATGCGAATTTCCATTTCCCGAACAGTTTCTTTCGGGACATCGAGATCCTCAGCAAGCGTAGCGATTTCCTGTTCGCTCATCGCGTCAAGGCTCTGCCGATGTTTGCGCAGGTTAAAGAACAATTTTCGGTGTGCCTTGGTTGTGGCGATTCGTACGATCTTCCAGTTTTTGAGGATAAAGTCGTAAATCTCGGCCTTGATCCAATGCACCGCGAATGACACCAGCCGTACTTCCCGGTCTGGCTCATAACGCTTGACGGCTTTCATCAGCCCGACATTACCTTCCTGAATCAGATCGCTTAGCGGAATTCCATAGCCAACGAATCCCCTGGCCACCTTGACGACAAAGCGCAGATGGGAAAGCACCAGTTGACGAGCGGCATCAAGGTCGTCCTCATCATGAAAACGAATGGCAAGGTCACGCTCTTGTTCAGCGGTCAATATCGGTTGCGCGTAGACTGAGGCAAGGTACGAAGAAACACCATTGCCCTTGATATTTAATGCAGCAGGAACATTGTTCATTGTCATATCTTTACTGTACGGTCTCAAATTGATCGGCGTAATATTTTAGCACTCTTTATATTAGAGTGCTAATATTGTTTTTTTGTTTCAGCTAGCTGAACTTGAGCAACATATGGTGGCGAAAAAGAAATTTTCAAGAGTAAGTTAGGCGTCTTCTTTTTCGAACATTCGAAGGTAGGCGTTTACCGATATTTTGGCCGTTGTAATTTTCAGTATCAGGACCGCTCCCACCACAGTCAGCCAACCGGTCCATTGCATCTGCAAAGTGGGTATGCTGATGTCGTATCCGGCCGTGAGCTCGGCGAGGGGTACTCTAAGGTGATTCAGAAGACCGTTTACCATGATAAAGGTCACGATAAAGATCAGCACCGTTTGCCAAAAGGCGGTGTAGACGGAGCGTCTGCAGATGAATCGCCGACTTGCGCCAAGTGTGTTGAATACTTTTATTTCGTCGACCCGCTCCGCAACCTGCTGTCGGGTGGCATTGCAGATCAGAAATACAGCAACAAAAAGGAGCGTTGTGGCTAAAGCCCAGATCAAGACTCGGGCTACGTCCTGTATCAACGATAGTTTCTTCACCCATTCAATGTCAAAGTGCACCAGCTCAACAAAATTCAACCCGTAAAGATAATTCGATAATTGTTCGTAATGTTGTGAATAACGGTGCGCACGAGTAGGCTGTATCACCACTGTGATTGGAAATGGATTGTCCTGCACATAGTTCGCGACCACGTGATGTCCCGTCTGTTCTTCAAAGCTATTCAGTGCTTCGTCCGGGTCGATGATTCTTACAGATTCAACTTCGGGCAGTTCAACAATATGCTGGCGCACAGTGAGTGCACCGCGCTGTTCTACATCGCGCGACAGAAAAACCGTCAACTCAGGTGTCTGCTGGACCACAAACAGGAACGTTTCAAGATGACTCATCAGCATAAATGTTCCAGTCGGTAACGACAGCATTGCAGAGATTGTAATCACTGAAGTCCAGGTCTTGATGGGCGACCTGTGCAGGTAGATGATGCACTGCAGGAACAGTTGCACATTGTGCGTCAGACTATTGATCACGGCCGTTCTCTTATCGTCGCATGGCGTCGGCCAGTTGGCCTTCGCGAAGCTCAATGACCGGGTATCTTCTGTCGAAGAAGAAGTCGCGGTCATGTGTTGCGACCACGACTGTTGTTTTTCGCGCGGCCAGCCGCTTGAACAGATTCAACACTTTGGTGCTTTGAGTCGGGTCCATGTTGGCAGTCGGCTCGTCTGCAATCAGCAGCTGTGGCTGGTGAACAATTGCGCGGGCAATGTTCACCCGTCGTATTTCTCCGTCTGCCAGTTGTGTTGGCTTGAAATCCATCTTGCTGCGAAGTCCCACTGTTTCCAAGGCGGTTGTGACCAGCGGTAAAATTTTGGCCGGCGCCGAATGATCCACCAGCAGCGGCATTGCGACATTGTCGCTGACCGAGCGGTCACTGAGTAGCGGTAAATCCTGAAACACTGCGCCAATTTTGCGGCGATAGCGAGATCTGTTGCGCCGGGAGAGTTCAGATAAATTGGTGTCACTGACAATGACTTGTCCTGCGGTTGGAACGTGTCTTAGCGTCATCAATTTAACTGCTGTTGTCTTGCCTGCACCCGTGTGTCCTGTAATGAAAACCAGCTGATTAAGTGGAATTTTCAACGATATGTTGCGCAGTCCAACCTGGCCATTTGCGTACTGCTTGGTTACGTTGTTGAATTCAATCATGAACTCAGCACCTGTGGTTCATGTTCCAGTCCGAGCAGGGAGCGAACGTAATCGTTCGCCTTGAACGGTGCGATATCACCAATGCCCTCGCCAAGTCCGACAAATGCAATCGGCAAAGAGAACTGTTCAGTCAATGCGACTACGATGCCACCCTTTGCCGTTCCGTCCAGTTTGGTCAGGCAGATCGCGCTGATTGGCGTGTGCTCACTGAATTGCTGAACCTGTGCGATCGCGTTTTGACCGGTGCCTGCATCGATCGTGATGATCGTTTCATGCGGCGCAGAAGGTTCAATCTTTTTCACGACGCGTTGAATCTTGTTCAGCTGCCGCATCAGGTCATCGCGCGTTTGCTGTCGGCCGGCAGTATCGATCAGCAGAACTGAACACTGCCTGGCGGCAGCGGCATGCATTGCATCGTGGGCAACCGCAGCCGGGTCAGAGCCGGTAGACTGTGCGATGACCGGCACGTTCAGTCGTTGTCCCCAGGTCTGCAGCTGTTCTATCGCTGCGGCCCGGTAGGTGTCGCAGGCCGCCAGCATTACCGCGTGGCCGTGATTTTGCAGATAACCGGCAATTTTTGCCAGACTCGTCGTTTTTCCTACGCCATTGACTCCGACCATAAGAATCACTGCGGGTGAGGTGTGGCCGCTGAGAT